>CAYNHD010000162.1:0-8808 GCA_964396775.1 uncultured Thermoflexus sp.
CCCTTTCTCTCCGGCTCTTGCACCTGCTCGTGAACCGGCGGATAATACTAGTGAGCAATGTACAAAGCCGCCCCGCCGCCGGACAGCCAGGAGCAAGGAGCGCGAACGTGAAATCAGCAGCCGAGCGAACCGTCGAAGCACTCACCTGGGCAGCCGTCGTCATCTGGCTGGGCTTCGCCCTGGTCGCGCACCTCCTGGGCTATGTCTGGCTGGTGGTGCTGGTGCTCAGCATCATCCTGCTCAGCTCCGCCATCTACCAGCGCACGCACGGCTGGCACACCTCGCTCTCGATCTGGGTCTTCGGCGTGTGGATGGCCGTATTCAGCATGTTGGAGATCGTGAGTATGCTGATCGGGGCGATGGGCGACGGCGAGGGCCTCAACATTGACCTGTGGGTGTACCTGGGCGTGGCCCTGGTCTCGATGGGCCTGGCGGTCATCTTCCGCATGATCAACCCGAACGCGCTGCTGGGCGAGGGCGGGGCCGCCGGGCGGCGTGGGCGGCGCTATGAGGGCGATCCGCGCCCCTACGTGCCCCGCCATGTGGTCGAGGGGTCTAGCGCCGCGTACCTGCCCCCGTCGCAGGAGCGCGCCGGGCGCGGGTATCGGCGCTCCCGCCGCGAGGAGCCTTTGTACGAAGATCATCCGGGCGGCTACACCCAGGCTGACGACTATGCCTATGGCGAAGACCGGCAGGCGGCCCGCCCCCGCCGCGACCCCTACTTCACGCCGCCCGGCTACGAGCGCCAGCCAACCGCTCCCGACCAGGATATTTATCAGGGGCCATACGAGCAAAGCGCGGATTACCGCTACGGCGGAACCGAGCCGCCCTACGCGCCCGGCGAGGAAGCGCGCTACGGCGAGCCAGACCCTTATGCACGGGACGCAGGGTATCCGGCAGGCGGACAGGCCCCCTACGCGCCGGACGCAGAGTACACAGGCGCTCCGCCGGGCGGCTACGCTCCGCGCGTGCCCCGGCGTCCCGATGATCGCCGCCGCGCTGCGCGCCAGCCCGTCAGCCAGCCGCGCCCAGCCGAAGCGCCCTCCGACCTGCAGGCGCGCATTGACGACATCATCCGTCGCAGCCGCGAGCGGCGCAATGTGCCGCCCGAAGACCTGCCGTACTGATTTTGCTCATCCGGGGCGCTGTGCGCGCCCGTGCGCCGCGAATGGGGAAGGTTGCCCGTGTCCGTCAATCTGCCACCTGTCACGAGTCCGCCCTGGAGCGACACCGCCAAGCGCCTGATCGCGCTGACCGTGCTGACTGTGCTCTTCCTGTTCGCCCGCCAGGTTGATGCTGCCGCCTGGCACGCGATCATCATCTCGGTGGTCCTGGCCTACCTGCTATCGCCGGTCGTCACTTTCTTCGAGCGCCGGCTCAGGCTGATCCCCAACCGCGAGACACGGCGCTCGCTGAGCGTGGTGCTCACCTGGCTGATGGTGCTCAGCCTGTTCGGGCTGATGATCTGGCTCGTCGTCCCGGCGACGGTCAAGCAGGCCCGCGAGTTCGCCGATGACCTGCCGCGCCTGCTCGAGGATACGCAAGACGACCTCAAGTCCGTGCTGGGCAGGCCGATCACCATTGGCAATTTCACGCTTGTGCCCTGGGACGAGCTAGAGAGCCTGTTCGCCCCTGAAGACGGCGGACAGGAAGGGGATGTCAGCAGCGCCCTGCAGGGTGCCGTGTTGTCGCTGGCCGACCCGGCGCTGGGCGTGGTGGGCAGCGCAGTCTCCTTTCTGGTCACCACCGTCTTCGTGCTGATCATGCTCTTTTACCTGATGCGCGACGGGCCGATGTTCGTGGCCGGCCTGATCGGAGCCGTGCCGGAGAGCTACCAGGGCGACGCGCGGCGGCTGCTGCACGAGTTGGGGCTGGTGTGGAGCGCCTATCTGCGCGGGCAGGTTGTGCTCAGCCTGATCATGACCGTGGTTGTCTACCTGGTGGCGCTGGGGCTGGGCCTGCCCCAACCGCTGTTGTTGGGGCTGGTCGCCGGGTTTTTGGAGTTCATCCCCAACCTGGGGCCGGCGCTGGCGCAAATCCCGGCGCTGCTTTTCGCGCTGACCACCGACAGCGCGACGATCCCTGGCCTGGACGCGGGCATCGTGTACGCGGTTGTCGTCTCCGGTGCCTACATCCTCGTGCAGAATCTTGAAGCGGTGTTCTTGGTGCCGCGCGTACTGGGCAGCAGCCTTGACCTGCACCCCTTTGTCGTGCTGGTCGCCATCCTCGTTGGCGCGAGCCTGGCCGGGGTGCTGGGCGTGGTGCTGGCCGCGCCGACGGTGGCCACAGTGCGCCTGTTCGTGCGCTACCTGCGCGTCAAGCTGCTGGACGAGGAGTACATGCCAGCGGCGCGACCCTCCGCTGCCGGGCAGCACAGCCTGGTCTATCGCCTCATGCACTACTTCATCAGCCGGCGCTATCCCGTCCTGCCCGCCGAGCACCTCGACGAGTCGCCTCCCGCCACACACGGGAGCGCGCGATGAGTCAGAACCCCGCTAACCTGGCTCTGCGCTCTGTGTTGGAACTGGTGGCGCTGGCCGCCCTCAGCCTGTGGGCGCTCGCCCGCTTCGACGGCGCAGCGAGCATCGCCCTGGCCGTTATCCTCCCCGTCACTGCAGCGACATTGTGGGCTACCTTCCGCGTGCCTGGCGATGCCAGCGCGTCGGGACGCGCGCCGGTGCCTGTGCCGGGGAGTGTGTGCCTGCTGCTGGAGGTGGCCTTGTTCGTGCTGGGCGTGCTGGTGTTGGTCTCCGCCGGCTACGCCGCCGCCGGGACGGTGTTGGGCATTGCCGTCGTCTTTCATTATGCTCTGTCCTACGACCGGATTCTCTGGCTGCTGCGCGGGGATATGCGCAGACGCCCCTGAGAGGCCGTTTGAGAGGTATCTTCACCCCCATCCCCGGCCCTTCCCCCGCAAGCGAGGGAAGAGAGAAAGGACTGCTCTTGAAGTCCCTCCCCGCCTGCGGGGAGGGACTTAGGGTGGGGTTGCAGGTCTTTTCAAACGGCCCCTGACGTCTGGAGGACGCGATGCACGCATCGGCTTATGGCGAGCACCTGCTCAAGCTCACGCGCCTGGGCTTGGTCAACTGCTATCTGGTGAGCGAAGAAGACGGCTTCACCCTGATAGACACCAACTTCGGTGGGAGCGCGGCAGGCATCCTGGCCGCCGCCGAGCGGGCTGGCGCGCCAATTGTCCGCATTCTGCTCACGCACGCGCACAGCGATCATGTCGGCTCGCTGGACGCGCTGCACGCTGCCTTGCCCGCCGCCGAAGTGCTGATCGGCGCGCGCGAAGCGCGGCTAATGGCCGGCGACATGAGCCTCGACGCGGACGAGCCGCAGACCAGGTTGCGCGGCGGATTTCCGCGAGTCGCCACGCAACCGACGCGAACGCTGCATCCCGGCGACCGCGTCGGGTCGCTGCAGGCGATTGCCGCGCCCGGCCACACGCCAGGGCACATGGCCTTTCTCGATCCGCGCGACGGCACGCTCATCGCCGGGGACGCGCTGACCACGCAAGGCAGCATGGCCGTCGCCGGGGTGCTCAAGTGGTCGTTTCCCTTCCCCGCTCTGGCGACCTGGCACAAGCCAACCGCGCTGCGCACGGCGCGAGCGTTGCGCGCTCTGGAACCGGCGCGACTGGCCGCCGGACACGGGCCGGTCATCGAACGCCCGCTGGCAACGCTGGACGCGGCCATTCGCGCTGCTGAGCGCCGCCGCGCGTTCTCAGAGTAAAGCATCACCGCAAAGGCGCAGAGCGCGCGTAGAAGAGTGGAGAATCGTGACGAATCTCCTCCATAGCTCTTCTCTGCGTCCTTTGCATCTCTACGGTTCGGAATCTCTTGCCCCAAAATGCCGATGCACCCTGGACAATTCGCGGCGCTGCGGCGACAATGGGGGGCACTTTGACCGGAGAAAAGGAGCATCTCTCAACTATGGCGAACAACGGCGATATGACCGAAATCCCGATTGACACGCTGGCCGAAACCGAGAACTACACCATCTGGAGCGCGGTGGAACCGGATGGCGAGGCGACCTTCCACATCGAGCTAGGCCCGGTGACCGCCCACTTCTTCACCGAGGAATGGAGCGAGTTCCTCGACATGATCCGCGAGGCCATCGCGGACGAAGAAACGGACAGCAAGGACGATGTGGAAGTCGAGCTGGACTGGGGCACGCTCTACTTCGCGCGCGATGAGTGGAACGAGTTCGTCCAACTCATCGAATCGCTCCAGGCGTAGCAGCAGGGGTGGGCGCATCAAAGCCCGCCCTTTTCGTTAGGGAAGCTGGCCGGCTGCATCCGCCCCTGCTCATCCCATGCTCACCGTGCAGACCTTCCGCTTTCTGGCCGGGCCGCAGGGCCGCGCGACTCTGGACTGGCTGGCGACGCGCGACCTGAGCGACGCGCAGACGTTGCCCCTGCTGGACGCGCTGCGTCGCGACCTGCCCCCCGACCTGGCCGCCGCCGCCCTGACGCTGGCCCGGCTGCGCGTTCGCGCCGCCGCCAAGTTCATCCGGGCGGAGGTCATGTTTTTCACGGCAGACGCGCTCGAGCAGGCCAGCGGCGAGATCGTCAGCGCGTGGCGGGCGCGGCGCTTCGCCGAGAACGGCTACGCGCAGATCGCCGACCTGGGCTGCGGCATCGGCGGGGACGCGCTGGCCCTGGCTGCGTTGCCGGGCGCGCACGTCATCGGGCTGGACCGCGATCCGCTGCGCCTGGCCCTGGCCCGCGCCAATCTCGCCGCTTACGGGCGCGCAGCGGACTGGGTGCGCGCCGATCTCACCGATCCGCTCCCGCTGCGCGGGGTGCGCGCGGCCTTCTTCGACCCGGCGCGGCGGGCGGAGGGGCGGCGCTTGTTCTCCGTGCGCGACTACGCCCCGCCGCTCGACGTGATCGCTGGCTGGCGCTTCGACGCGCTGGCCGTCAAGCTGGCCCCAGGCGTGGCCCTGGGCGAACTGACGCCCTACACCCGCGCCGGGGCGGGCGTTGAGTTCGTCAGCGCGGGCGGCGAGTTGAAAGAGGCCGTGCTGTGGGGCGGCGAACTGGGCTTCGCCGGGCGTTGCGCCTCGCGCGCGGACGCCGAGGAGACGCTCTGGCCGCTTGGCGCGCCTCCGCCGCCGCTGTCGGCCCCGCGCGTCTACCTGGTCGAGCCGGACCCGGCGATCATCCGCGCCGGGCTGCTCGGCGAGTTAGCCGCGCATCTGGGCATCACCCTGTACCGCCTGGACGAGTCCATTGCCTACCTCACTGGCGACGATCCGCCGCCTGCAGGCTGGGTGCGCACGTGGCGGGTGCTGGCCTGGATGCCGTTCCAGCTCAAGCGGCTGCGCGCCGCGCTGCACGAGCGGGGCATTGGCCGCGTCACCGTCAAGAAGCGCGGCAGCCCGCTGTCGCCGGAAGAAACGATTCGCCTGCTGAAGCTCGACGGCGGCGGCGAGGAGGCCGTCGTCGTGCTGACCCAGGTGGCCGGGCGGCACAGCGCCCTGATCTGCGCGCGAGACGAGACACCGCCCGCCGGCAACGGACGCTGAGAAGCCTCACCCCCCGGCCCCCTCCACGTGGTGGAAAGAGGGAGTCAGGCTGCCGTTAAGTGACCTCTCCGGCGTGTGTGATATTGTTGGCGAACCAAGCACGCGCTGGTTTCGTAGGGGCGCTGCTCTGCTGCACCCCCGTAGGGGCGTATTGCAATACGCCCCTACGGAGGCATTTCGCCAGCAGTATCCCTTGTGGGGGAGGGGTTTGGGGTGGGGGGACTTCCGAAGTCTACGCGGACTTCGGAAGTCTCGTAGGGCTATGTCGCGCCGGCCAGGTAACAAAAGCGGCCCCTGCTGCCAGGGGCCGCTCTCTCACCGTTGTGCGCTGCCGGGGCGGGCCGCGCTCAGGCGGGTTCGCCCAGGGGAGCTTCGGGCTGGGCTTCGCCGAAGGTTAGCTCACCCTTTTCGGCGTCGTAATCCACGAGCACATTGCTGCCCAGCTTGACATCGCCAGCCAGGATGACATCCGACAGGCGATCCTCGACCAGGCTGGTGATCAGGCGGCGCAGCGGGCGCGCCCCGTAGTCCGGATCGAAGCCCTGCTCGGCCAGATGGGTGCGGGCGGCCTCGCTCAGCGCGACCGACATGGCGCGCTCGGCCAGCCGCTCGTTGACCTTCTTGATCTCCAGGTCCACGATCTGCGCGATCTCGTCCTTGCTCAGCGCGCGGAAGACGATGGTCGCGTCCACACGGTTGAGGAACTCCGGCCGGAAGGCGCGGCGCAGGCTTTCCATGAGCGTCTTGCGCATTTCCTCATAATCCCGCACCGGCGGCTCGTCTGTCCCCGTCGGCAGGCCGAAGCCGAGCGACGTGCCGCGCTTGATCAGGTCGGCGCCGATGTTGCTGGTCATGATGATCATGGCGTTGCGGAAGTCCACCCGGCGTCCGCGCGCATCCGAAAGATGCCCCTCCTCCATGATCTGGAGCAGCATGTTGAACGTTTCGGGGTGCGCCTTCTCGATCTCGTCGAAGACGACGATGCTGTACGGGCGGCGGCGCAGGGCTTCGGTGAGCTGTCCGGCGTCTTCATAACCGACGTAGCCGGGCGGCGCACCCGTCAGGCGGGCGACGTTGTGGCGCTCCATGAACTCGCTCATATCAAGCTGGATGAGGGCGTCTTCGCTGCCGAACAGGAACTCGGCCAGGGCTTTGGTGAGTTCGGTTTTGCCCACGCCAGTCGGCCCCAGGAAGATGAACGACCCGATGGGACGGCGCGGGTCTTTCAGGCCGGCGCGAGCGCGGCGCACAGCCTTGCTGATCGCTTCGATAGCTTCATTCTGGCCGACGATGCGCTTGTGCAGTTCTTCTTCCATATGCAGCAGGCGCTCGGACTCTTCCTGGGCGATGGCGGTGACGGGGATGCCCGTCCACATGCCGACCACTTCGGCCACGTCGTCTGCCGTCAGGCGGGCGCGCTGCGTGACCGGGTCCCAGTGGGCGCGGTAGTCCTCCATCTCGGCTTCCATCTCGGCGATGCGCTCCTGGATGCTGAGGCGTTCCTCCTCAGAAAGCTCCTCTTCCATGATCTCCAGGTCTTCGTGGGCAATGCGCAGGTCGCTTTCCAGCCGCTTGACGCGCGACGATTCGGGCGACTTGTACATGCGCACGCGGCTGGAGCCTTCGTCAATCAAGTCAATGGCCTTGTCGGGCAGGAAGCGGTCAGGCACGTAGCGCGCCGACAGGTTGGCAGCGGCGAAGATCGCCTCGTCGGTGATGTCGAGGTTGTGATGCTCCTCATACGGCTTGCGGATGCCGTGCAGAATCTCAATCGTCTCCTCGATGGTCGGCTCCTCGACCATCACCTTCTGGAAGCGGCGCTCCAGAGCGGCATCGCTCTCGATGTGGCGGCGGTACTCGTCGAGCGTGGTCGCGCCGATGCACTGTAGCTCGCCGCGTGCCAGCGCCGGCTTGAGGATGTTGGCGGCGTCCACGCTGCTGCCCGCCGACCCCGCACCGACGAGCATGTGCACCTCGTCAATGAACAGGATGCTGTCGGACTGCTTCAGTTCTTCGATGACGCGCTTGAGGCGCTCCTCAAACTGGCCGCGATACATCGTCCCGGCCACCAGCGACCCGACATCAAGCTGCAACACTCGCTTGCCCAGCAGCGGGGCGGGGGCGTCGCGGTCTACGATGCGCTGGGCCAGTCCCTCGACGATGGCTGTTTTGCCCACGCCCGGCTCGCCGATCAGGGCCGGGTTGTTCTTCTGGCGGCGGCTGAGAATCTGGATGACGCGCTCGATCTCTCGCTGCCGGCCAATCACCGGGTCGAGCTTGCCCTGTTCGGCCAGGGCGGTCAGATCGGTGGCAAGCTGATCCACCATCGGCGTCTTGGCGTTGGCGCGCGGCGTGCGATCCGGCGCGGGGTCGGCGGTGCGCCGCGCCGTCTGCAGGGGATTCTCCTGCAGCACGCGGCGGGTGTTGCGGCGAATCTCGTCAGGATTGATCTTAAGCTCGCGCAACACCTCTACGGCTACGCCGTCGTTGGTGCGGGCCAGCCCCAGCAGCAGGTGCTCGGTGCCGATGTAGTGATGGCCCATGCGCCGGGCCTCGTCAACGGCCAGTTCCAGCACTTTCTTGGTTGCCGGTGCCAGGTCCATGCGCGTGACGCCGGGCCGCCTGTTGGCGAGAGTCAGGCGCTCGATAATCTGCTCTACCCGGTCGGGCTGTAGCCCCATCTCACGCAGAACTTTGCCGGCCACGCCACCTTCTTCGCGCATCAAGCCCAGGAGCAGATGCTCGGTACCAATGTGGCTGTGCTGCATTCGCTCGGCTTCTTCCTGAGCCAGGCTCAGGACGCGGCGAGCGCGCTGCGTGAAACGCTCCATCTTGTTCGACATGGTTATGGTCTCTCCTAGCCCCGTCCTTGACGGTGCGGTGCAGCGCGGCACAGAGAACAGATTGGACAGAGTCGGCACATCCCCTCAATCACCAGGTTGCCGCCACGCGCTGCGTCCTCACCCTATTTTAGATGAGTCTCCCCCCACTCTACCAATAAGCCTTGTCAAACTGGCAAATCTGTAGCAAAGCGCGCATTGCGGCGAACTTCTCAGCAGGCTCCAGGCCCCTCAAGCGAGCCGCTCACGACTCAACTTTAGCGCGATTCTGGCTGCGCGCGCACTCTGTCTATGGCACGTGCTGGTTGGACATCGCTCGGCGGTGGGTCGGACAGGCCTGGCCGGGCATTGGCGCATAGGGGATGGCGGCACAGGCTGGGCTGCCCGTTCGCTGCGTCAGCGGCGTGCCTCTATTCCTATTGTAGCATGTTCCGCC
>CAYNHD010000163.1:0-8779 GCA_964396775.1 uncultured Thermoflexus sp.
GCTTAACGCCTCTACGGGCGTAGCAGAGCAGCGTCCCTGTACCCCGTGCGCCGCCCTCATTTGACAAAAGTCAAAGACATCCCCAGCCGCTTGTGATACGATGCACGAAAAGGGGGGCGAACCAACAAAGCGTGTTCGCCTGCCGCATTGAGCGCACACCTGGCCGTTGCCTCATCCTGCCATCCCCGGCCCACTGCCGGGCACCGATCCCGCTGGCCCAGGCGGCGCTGTGTTTGCTTGGTTTTGCGCGGAGGACACACAAGAGCTTTGAGGAGATGCATATGCGCACGATAAGGGAAATTCCTTTGTGGCTCAGGCTGCTGGCCTGCGCCTGCGTCGTGTTGGCGGTAGCCTTAGCGGTCGGCTCGATCCGCTCGGCCCAGGCCCAGGAGCCGGGCGAGCTAAAGCCGCTCTCCGACTACCCCGACATCATCCAGGCGTGGGAAGGCAGCGCACACGGTAATACCTACGACGAGGGCAAAGGCCCCAACACCTATTGCTCTCGCTGCCACTCGCCGCAGAACTGGGATCCGGCCTCGCGTCCGGGGCCGCCGCCCAACTGCATCACGTGCAAGTTCCCCACCGACCCCGAACTGCGCATCGCCCCGACGATGGACTTCGTCAGCCGTGAGGACTGGGTGGGCATCGCCTGCTCGACCTGCCACGTCGTCGAAGGCGACATGATTGACGCCACGTCAATCGCCTGGTTCAACCCGATCGCTGAGGAATACGAGCCGGTCGCCACCGTGAACGAGTTGTGCGGCAAGTGCCACACCAACTCGACGGGCGTCTCGGAGACCGGCGGGCGCGGCGTGGATCACGAGATCATCCTCGGCGGCAGCGCGCATCGCAACTGGGCCGCGACCATCGAGGGCCGTCGCCCGGACTATTGCTCCGATTGCCACGATCCGCACACCCAGCAGCCGATGGCCTGCATGGACTGCCACGGTGAAGTGGCCGAACTGGACACGCACATCAAGGGCATGAACGCCATTCACCTCGAGAAGGTGCAGTGCATCGCCTGCCATGACGCCTCTGGCGCTGCGGTAGGCCCGCACCCCGATGAGGCGATGGGCGGCGTCTGGACGACGCTGGAGAAGGGCGTCAGCCGCAGCGGTGAGCCGACTGTCACGCCCATTGTGTCGCACAGCGTGCAGTGGGAGGTTTCGTGCGACCGCTGCCACTATGCCGACAACGAGTGGGGGCTGATTGTCCTGAACGCCGACGGCACAGTCCCGGAATAAGAAGGTAGCCTGGCTCCGGCGCGCGCCAGCACTGACTGCGCGCGCCGCGAGCCAATCCGTAACCCATGACTGGTATGGTGAGAAAGTGGGAGCACCCCTCTCACCATACCGTTCACACAGCGGGGATATGATGAAGCCCAGCAATGCCAAACCCACACAACCCTCTCCATTGAGCAAGATTCGCGATACGATCATCGCCGTGCTGCTGATAGCAGCCGCCGTAGCAATTGTCGCGGCCTACCAGATCGAAGCGAGCAACACCGAGGAAGTCAGCATCGTCAAGAACACGGGCGGCGCGGCCTCGCAGTTGGCTAACAACCAGAACGGCGCGACCGGCGGCGAGGGCAGCGCGACCCTGCCTGATACGCCCCTGGACAAGTGGCTGGCCGGACGGCACGCCGACACCTACGTGGTCGCCGCCGACGGCACGAACAGCACCTGCAACCAGTGCCACGACCCGCTCAACTACGTCCCCTCGATGGAGGACATGCCAGCCAGTTGCACGGTTTGCAAATTTGAGGTCAAGCCGCCGCCGCCCCTGATTGAGCCGGCCAACGCCCACTCGGTAGATTGCAAGGTCTGTCACCAGGTCGATCGCAACGGCACGGTCCAGGCCGATGTGCGCTGGCTGGAAGTGGCGGCCATCGAGCAGTATGCGAAGGTTTCTTCGACCAACCAACTCTGCCAGAACTGCCACACCGGGGCGGAGGTCGAGGCGCACGCCGATATTATCGTCAGCGGGGCACACGCCGACGCCGACCTGACCTGCACCGACTGCCACGACTCGCACGTATTGACGGCATCCTGCGGCGCGTCCGGCTGCCATGAGACGCTTGAGGAAACTCCTGGGCATGACACCGACCACGCGAAAGTTCACTGCGTCGCCTGCCATGACGCGAGCGGCATGGAAGTTGGCCCCGACGAGGCGCGCGACGGTCAGTGGGTCACTTTCGCGGGCGGCGAGGGCGAAGAGCCGTTCCCTCACCTCTCGCACGAGCTGACGCGCGAGGTGGATTGCGCTCGCTGCCATGTCGAGGTGCTCCCTGGGATGTACAAGTAGGTGAGCCGCCTCACCCCGCCTCTTGTGGAGCCGAGAATACCTGGAGTAGCGTCTCATGACTGTTAAATCTGCCCGAATCTTGTGGATCGTCGCAATCACAGCTATGGCATTGACGGCGGCGATGATGATCATTGGTGGAATTGGCACGGTCTGTGCAGCGTTCCTGACCGAGAATTTCCCGCCATTGCTGCCTATAGTGGATTACCAGTGGTTTTACCAGCGGATGGTGTTCATCGGCATCGCCATCGGGATCGCTGGTATGTCAGTGACCTTTGGCCTGTTCCGCGGCGGCCCCCATGCGTACCGCAACGCGCTGATCGTGCTGCTCATCGGCACGGTGCAACACGAATTGCGTGTGCGCGCCTCGTTGGAGCTACGCGGCAAGATGGCCCCCGCGAACATCGTGTTCTACATGAATCTCTTCACGCTGGTCCTGTTCCTGATCCTGGGGCTGCCCTCCATCCGGGGTGGCATCTCGTTCTCGAAGCCGCGCGGCAAGAAGGAAGCCGCCGCCGCCGGGGGCATGGCCGCCCTGATCGTCGGCCTCATGCTGCTGACTCTGCCGCTATGGGTGGGGTCTTCGCACACTTACGAAGGCACAGACTGGACTGATGTGCTCCAACCCGGCCTGAGCATCGTCGGGCTGGCGTTCGCGGTGGGCGGCCTGGGCGTCTTCTTGAAGGCGGCGGTCACTGTTATTCGCCAGCCGGAGCCAGCCATCCTCACCAACGAAGCGCGGCCCTAGCCATCACACCGCCGGGAAGCGCACTGTTCCGTCCCCGCACAGGCACCGGATACACGAGAGGGAGTAGCGTCTCATGACTGTTAAATCTGCCCGAATCTTGTGGATCGTCGCGGTCGTGGCGATGGGCATGACGGCAGCAATGAATCTGTTCGGCGGGATCGGCACGGTGTGTGCAGCCTTCTTGACCGAGGAGTTCCCGCCGATGCTGGTGCTGCTGGATTACCAGTGGCTCTACCAACGCATGATGCTGATCACCATCGCCATCGGGATCGCTGGCGCGTCGGTCACCTTTGCCCTGTTTCGCGGCGGCCCCAACGTCTATCGCAATGCGCTGCTGGTGCTGATCGCTGGCACAGTGCTGGGCGAGCTACACGCCCGCTCCTCGCTGGAACTGCGCGGCAAGATGGTCCCGGCTAACATCAAGTTCTACATCAACCTGTTCACGCTGGTCCTGTTCCTGATCCTGGGGCTGCCCTCCATCCGGCGCGGCATCTCGTTCGCGCAGCCACGCGGCAAGAACGAAGCCACCGCCGCCGGGGGCATGGCCGCCCTGATCGTCGGTGTCACGATGCTGACCATGCCGCTGTGGGTGGGGGCTTCGCACACTTACGAGGGCACAGACTGGACTGACGTGCTCCAACCCGGCCTGGGTATCGTCGGGCTGGCGTTCACAGCCGGCGGCATGGGCGTCTTCTTGAAGGCGGTGGCCGCTGTCATTCGCCAGCCGGAGCCAAGTATCCTCACCAACAAAGCGTAAGCCCCAGCTATCACACCGCCGGAAGCGCACTGTTCCGTCCCCGCATAGGTACCAGATACAGACTTCCGAAGTCTTCGCAGACTTCGGAAGTCTGTCTTTGACGCGCGGGGCACTATTCCCTCTAGAGCGCGTTATACACTTTTCAACCCCTATCCCCCGGCCCCTTTCCCCGCAAGCAGGGAAAGGAGAGCCTCCCCGCCAGCGGGGAGGGACTACAGGGTGGGGTCAGGGCGCTACCCATGCGCCGTGCCCTGCACGCTACACCGAGCGTGCGGAGTTCATAACAGCCTCTAGACGCCGATCATGATCAGCCCCATCGAGCCGAGCATGTACAGCGAGGCGAACTTGAACAGACCGAAGTTCAGCTTGGGCGAGGGGAACGCCAGGCTGATCAGCGTGAAGAGCACCAGGATCGCGCCCAGGCTGATCGTGGCATACAGGCACTTGGCGTGCAGCCCGATCTGCCACACGGCCAGGGCCATGACGCTCACCGCCAGCGCCGTGGACACGCTGATGATCAGGCGTGTGGTCTGTTCGCCGTACACGGTGGCGAAAACAGGCACGCCCGCCCGCCTGTAGTCCGCCGCATACTTGATGCCAAAGGTCATGATGTGCGTGGGAATCCACAGCAGCACGGCCAGCGCCAGCAGCAGGCCCACCGGCTCCACGTGGCCCATGCCCAACGTGCGCCCGGCCAGCACGGGCATTCCCCCGGCAATGCCGCCCCACAGGATAGACCAGGGGGTGCGCCGCTTGAGCCAGATCGTGTACACCATCACGTCAAAGAACAGGCCAGCGGCCACGATCAGGCCGTAGAGGGTGTGCAGCGCCAGCGCACCGCCCACGCCAACCCATGACAACGCCAGCCCAACCAGCAACGCCTCCTGCGCGCTGATGGAGCCAGACGGCAGCGGGCGACGGGCCGTGCGTGCCATCCGTGCGTCAATGTCGCGGTCATAGACCATGTTGAGCATCGTGCTGCCGCTGATGGCGCAGAACAGAGTCAGCACCAGGCCGAGCAGAGTCTGCCAGCCCCTCACCGGGCAGCACACGCTCATGAAGCCGGCCACTGCCGTGATCAGCAACAGCCCCGTCTGCAGGCTCTTGATAAGCTGCCAGTAGGCGCGCAGGCGCGCGCCCAGGTTCAGCGGCTGTTCCCGTGACGTGGGTAATGTCTGTGGTGTCTGTGGTATCTGTGGTGCTGCGGTCACCTCTCTGCTCCAGATAACCCTACTCTGCCGTTGTGATGTCGCGCGCGCAGCGGAAGCCTACGTTGGGGCTGAAGTATTCGGGCGCGGCGTTGTTGCGCGCCCAGACGCGCAGCCAGTACTCGTACTCCATCTTGCTGCCGCCGCGCATGTAGCGGTAATGCTGCTCCTCGTAAACGTCCCCCGTCCACTGCCAGACGTTGCCGGCCATGTCGTACAGGCCGTAGGGGCTGGGCGAGTCGAGCGTCTCGTAGCCGTCGTAGGTCTTGCCGTTGTAGAAGCCAACCGGCGTGGTGTCGCCGAGCTTGCCGGTGATCTTCTCGTAAAGGTCCTTGCTGCTGTAGAAGTTGGCGTTGTTGCGCTCGATCTCGTCGCCCCAGGGGTACGGGCGGTTGTCGGTGCCGCGCGCGGCCTTCTCCCATTCCACCTCAGTGGGCAGCCGCCAGCCGTAGTACTCGCAGTAGGCGCGCGCGCCGAACCAGGTGACCTGCACCATCGGGTGGTTCTCGTAGCCCGGCAGGGGCGTGAAGGTCGTGCCGTCGAAGCTCAGCCGCAAGCCCTCTTCATCCAGGTCCACATGCAGCCAGTCGCCCTCTTCAATCGGCTCCTCGTGCTTGGCACCGCGAAACTCGTCGCCAGGGTAATAGCCGACGATCTGCTGATCCTCAGCCTCCAGCTTGACCGCCCCTGCCGCCAGCGCCTCGGTCAGGTAGCGCGCGTACTGGGCGTTGGTCACGTCCGTCACCATGATCTCGTAGTCGTAATCCACCAGGGTTGGGTGCTCGTGCTGACCCTTCAGGAACTCGCCCGCCGGGACGACCGCCCAAGCTTCCGGGTCCACACCTGTCTCGAACACCGGCGGCTCAGCGCCAGCCTCACCACCACAGGCAGTCAGCAGCCCGGCCACCGCCATCAGAACAAGGATCAAGCCCATGCGCTTCATTTCGACAACTCCTGCGCAGCCGCCACCAGTTCGGGAGCGCCGCCCTGTGCAACACTCAAGTGAGGATCCTCGCGCAGCTCCGTTCGCCACTGTCCATCCCTCTTGAACAGGTCAACCAGCCGCCAGACCATCAGCCCGGCCAGCACCAGCAGCACCACGGCCAGCCCGATGTCCGCCAGGGCCATCGTCCAGTTGACCACTGGCTGCTGGTCGGCCTCCGACACAAACAGCCGCTTCATCTCGAAGACGGTCACCGCCCCGAAAGCGACATCCGAGCCGACGATCACCAGCCAGCCGAACCACTGGCGGACTTTGCCCTTCAGCCCCACCATGTCCGCGTAGTAAAACAGGATGATCGTAGCGATGATGGCGGACAGGATATGCCAGTGCCCGGTCAGGATCAGCCGCTCGTCGCGGGCCGGCCACACGCGGAAAATTTCGTCCAGCTTGACGGCGACGAAGATGCCCACGAAGCTGACTGTGAAGTTCATGAAGACCATCTGCCACAACATGCCGAAGCGCAGCGGATCGCGCACCAGCGCCTTCAGGCCCGCCCAGAAGCCCGCGCCACCGCTCTCGGCCAGTCCCTCAAGGATCAGCTTGCGGAAACCGAAGATGACCAGGAACAGAGCGGCAAGCAGCACAGGCACCGAGCCGAAGTAGATGATGGTGTGGGCAATGGGCGGCACCGGCACAACTGACCACGCGCCAGCGGTGATCAGGATCGTGCCGAAGATCATCAGCGGCATACTGATCTTGTGCAGCGGCCCTTTGAAGTCGAAGCGCCGCCCGACGACAAGGGCTACCGCTACCGCGATCAGAGTCAGCATGATGTGCAGGTGGCCGATGATCGCGTATTGCAGATTGGTCTTATGCGGCTCGCGGATCAGGTCTTCGGCCAGGAAGGTCTCGTGCCCGTTGCTCCAGTACGAGCCGGTCACCGCCCCGAACATGGCCGAGCCGAGGGTGGCGACGGCCATCGTGAAGAAGGCGACGCGCTCCAGATCGATCCGGCCCCAGTGGGCGTAGGCGGTGTCCTTGATGTGGTATTCCTGTCGCCAGGGCCACAGCGCGGCAGCCAGCAGGATGCCGGCAAAGAACACCAGCGACAGGCCAAACAGGTACAGCCCATGAAAAACCCATTCGTGGCCGAAGTAGGCGAACCCCAGCCCGAAGATCATGGCTACCAGGTAGCCAGCCGTCACCGTCGCGTTGATGGTGGCCTGTTGATACGTCTTCATGGGCACGACCGCCGTGATCAGGTACACGGCGATAGCCACCACCGCCATGGCGATGGTGTGGTAGAGCATGATGATGCGCCCTTCGCGCTCGGCTGGAACCAGGTCCAGGTTCAGCAAGCGCACCACCACATCCTTGACCCCCCACTCCACCATCGGGCCGGACAACATGCCGAAGATCGCGGTCACGAGCGCGATCATGGCGATGGCGACCAGCACCAGCCCTTTGGTGGAGCGGAACAGAAACATGAAACGTGTCTGAATGGCCTGCATCAATTCCCTTCTCCTAACCGGGGAAGCCCAACAATGGCGCGCGCCTGCTACGGACGATGAGCCCGGGAGCCAGGAGGCTTGAGCATGGGCTAAGCCCTTCCTGCCTCAGCACCCACGGCTTGCGCCCCGTCCCCCTGAACACGCCCGGCAGGGCGCAGCGCCGGCACGTCTCCCCAAGCCATGATCTACCCCCCTGCTCGCAGAGCGGGCCTTTTGTTCATCGTATCACAAGCTCCTTGAGACGTAATTGATTTTCGTCAAGTAGCGCGAAGACAGGCGGCCCGCGTCGTGAGCGCGAGCCGCCATGAGGAAATAGCTCAACCAGCTTATCCGAGAGGTCTGATCTAGACGGTGCGCGGGCCTTGCTCGGCCTCGACCTGAGCGAACTCCGCCAACCCTTTGGCGTTGCACACCTTGATGGTGGAGCGCGACGTGCAGATATACCCTTCGTCGCGGAAGTAGCTCAGCGCGCGGCTGATAGCTTCGGGGGCGGTGGAGATTTGCGCGGCCAGTTTCTGGATCGAGTGTTCTTGGCGCGAGATGGGCCACTCGCCATAACCGGACAGATCGAGGATGAGCTTGGCTGTGCGTGCGCGCACCGAGCGAAAGCACACATCGGCGACCATCGAGATCAGCACGCGGGTGCGGGCCGCCAGCACAGGCAGAAACCCCAGCGCGACCTGCGGGTAGAGGTCGGCCAGGTCTTGCAGTGTCTGGAAATCGGCGTTCCAGATGATGCAGTCTTTGGCCGCGATGACAGTGAACGGGTTGGGACCGCCGTCGAGGATAGATACCTCGTTAAACATGGTGACAGAATTCAGGACATCAATCAGCACTTCCTGCCCGTCCGGCCCCAGCCGGAACAGGTGCACCTGCCCGGACAGCAGCACAAACAGCCCCGCGCAGGGCGTGTCTTCCATGACAATGACCGACCCGGCCCGCACCGTCCTGATGTGGCCAGAAGTCACGATCCTGGTTATATCCGCCAGCGACAGGCTACGGAAATACTTCAAGCGACTCATGCGCTTGGTAAGAGCGGGGATATTTATCATTTCAAGGGGGTCTCAGCCAACTCCTATCCTTCGGACGACAGCGACCTACCCGGCCACTACTGGCGCGCGTCCTGTCCTGCTCGCTGTCCGGGAACAATGCGCAACAGTGCGTTAAGCACCCATATAGTCTTTATTATAGTCGAGAATCCGCCCGGCGTCACCCGGCCCGCAGGGCAGGTGCATCTCACGATGGGGGCGAAATGCTTGAGAGGACGTTTGAAAAGGCCTGCAACTCCACCCTACATCCCTCCCCGCCTGC
>CAYNHD010000164.1:0-8727 GCA_964396775.1 uncultured Thermoflexus sp.
CCTGGCTTTGCTGGGGGAAGGGGCCGGGGGATAGGGGCGTTCTGGCGATTGCCTGGCAACTTGTTCGTGCCCCCCCTGCTGAGCAGTTTTTTACCGTTACCAGCAGGGAGAGTATATTTGTCCTGGCATCCGCGCTTCACTCAGTTCTGCACAAGGAGGAACACGCATGAACCGTCGAGCCGCTGGAGTTCTCTTGGTCCTGATCGGGTTGGTCGTGATCGCCGCCGGCCTGGTGCTGATGCTTGTCATCGTGCCTGGCATGAAGCAGTTCCCCGACGACGTAGACACCACGCGCAACTATGAGGGCACCATGCCCGTTCTGCTCAACGCCGCCTCGCTCCAGTTCATGACCGACATCCCCGTTGAGCTGGTGCGCCACTTCAGCACTGAGGCGACCGATGGCGACCTGGCCCTCGTCCTGGAGGAGCAGACGCTCAGCAGCCAGGGCACGCCGTTGCTGGACATGACCAAGCACCATGTCATTGACCGCAAGACAATGGAGTTCGTCAACGACTACCCCGCCGGCTGGGGCGACAAAGAGGGCCTGATCGAACGTAGCGGCCTGGTTCTGGGCTGGCCGCTGGACGCCGAGAAGAAAGACTATGTTGGCTGGAGCGACGACTACCGGACGACGGTGCCACTGACCTTCGCCGGTGAAGAAGAGCACGACCGCGCCAAGATCAAGACGTACCTCTTCACGTCCTCCTCCGAACCGCAGCCCATTCACCCAGAGGCAGTCGCAGCGATGGGCCTGCCCACCGAGCTATCGCACGCGCAGCTTGCGCAGTTGATCGGCGGGCTGGACATCAACCCGATGGTCGCAGCGGCGCTGCCCACCCTGATCCAGCAGGCCAACTGGCCCGACCCGGTGCCGCTGACCTACGTCTATGGCTACGAGGCTGAGTACTGGATCGAGCCAACCACCGGCGTGCTGATTGACACGCACAAGATCGAGATTCGCAGTGCCGGCTTTTCGGATGAACTCATGGGATCGCTGGTCGAGAGGATCAGCGCGCTCGGCCTGGTAGACCCGGCCATCGTCGAGCAGTTCCTGCCGGTGACCGTCTTCCACCTGGACTACCGCGCCACCGACCAGTCGGTTGAGGAAGCCAAGCAGGACGCGCTGGACGCCAAAGACGATCTCACGCTGTACGGCACCACGATCCCCTACGTGGCAATTGCGGCGGGCATCGTTGTGGCGCTGCTCGGCCTCTTCCTGGCGCTGCGCCAGTAAGAAACCGCAAAGAAAAACCCACGCCGCAACTTACCTCACCCCTGTGTCCCCTCTCCACACGCGGAGAGGGGACTTAGCCACACGCTTACTCCCTCTCTCCATGTATGGAGGGGGCCGGGGGGTGAGGTTTCTGCTCAGAGGCCGTTTGAGAGGTATCCTTACCCCCATCTCCGGCCCTTCCCCCGCAGGCGAGGGAAGGGAGAAAGGACTGCTCTTGAAATCCCTCCCCGCAGGCGGGGAGGGATTTAGGGTGGGGTTGCAGGCCTTTTCAAACGGCCTCTCACTCGCCGATAGTCAGGCGATCCACCACCACCTCGACCGGCGCGAACGCCCCCTGCATGTCGTAGAGGATCAGGCGTACCTCCGCCGGGCCGACAGGCATATCTGGCGGGACGGCCAGCGCGTAGCGACCCAACACCGGCTGCCCCGCCGCCCAGTTCTCCTGGCCGAAGGACGGCCCGGCAGGCGGCTGGTCATGCTGCGCGTAGAGTTGCCCGTCGCTCGCGACCAGGCGCACGCTGGCGCGCACCCCCGGCATAACCGACGCGCCGCGCTGCCACCAGGTGTGCAGGCGCACCATGCCCCCGCGCGGCATTACGTCCGCGCCAAGCACGTAGCCGCCCAGGAAGAGCGGGCCGTCCGGCGGAGCCTGGGTGACCGCTTGTAGAGCTTCCACCCGCGCGCGCAGGTCAGCAGGGTCGCGCAGCAGCCGATAGCGGGCCAGCGACACATCGCCGAAGCCGAACGCGCCCGGCAGCGGCTCCGCCTCGCCGAGATACTCCAGCATCCCGCCGACGAGGTTCTGCGGGTCCATGATGTCGCCTTGCCAGGCCAGCACCCACACCCGCTGCGCGTCGTGTGCGTCAATCAGCGCGTCGAGCGCGGCAAGCGCCTCGTCGAAGAACAGGAAGCGGTGAACATCGGTCAGCTTGTCGGGCGGCAGCCCAATCCAGGGGACGGCGGCGTTATAGTAGCCGGCGGCAGTGAAGAGCGTGCCATCGCGCAGCACCAGCACGTCGCCGGGTTCGGCGTGCTGACGGATGTAAGCGAAGGCTTCGCGTAAGTAGCTGTTGTAGGTCGGCGGGTAGCTGGCTGTGGCGGGGAGCCATAGCACCAGCAGCGCCCCCGCCCAGACCGGCCAGCGCAGCCAGCGCATCTGGCGCAGCGCCGCCAGCCCCACGCCGGCGATCAACGCCGCGCCCAGCCAGGCGACCCAGCCATGCCGCCCGGAGAGCTTGCCTTGCACGCCGTAGACCATGACGATCAGGCCAGCCAGCGGGAGAAGGGTAGCCAGCAGCGGCAGCGCCAGCGAGTGCGTGGGAAAGCGGTATCTGCGGCGCAGCGCCAGCCACAGCGCGCAGGCCCCGGCGATGACCCCGACCATCGCCCAGCCGTAAGGGGGCGCGTCCGGCGGCACCGCGCGCTGTCCGTGCGCGTAGAAAGTGAGGTAAGCGTCCAGCGCCTCGCCCGGCGTGATGCGCTCGGCGAAGGCCGTGCCCGCCCGCACGTCGCGCCCGGCCAGGGCCGCGACCCAGGGCAGGTATCCCACCGCAAGGCCCGCGGCAAGCGCCGCCGCCACCGTCCAACTGCGCCGCGAGCGGGCACGCAGGGCGCGCCAGCCGACCGCCGCGCCGTGCACGGCCAGCACCAGCGCGCCGGTGTAGTGCGTGTAGAGCAGCCCCAGCGCCAGCAGCCAGTAGGCGGCGAACAGGCCGGGGCAGCGCCGCTCGCGGCGGGATGCTTCGCCGCAGCGCCGCCACCATTCACACAACACGACGCTCGACCAGGCGGCCAGCGCCAGCGCCAGGCCGTAGGGCCGCACCTCAAACGCGGCGTAGGCGAAGCTCTGCGTCACGGCGAAGGCCCCCGCCGCCAGCGCGCCCGCCGTCGCGCCGCCCAGGCGCCGGCCCAGCGCCAGCAGCCCGGCTGCGGCCAGTAACGCGCTCCAGAAAGACACTGCGCGCAGGGCGAGTTCGCTCGTCCCGCCCGCGCCCGCCCACAGCTTGAGCAGGGCGAAGTGCAGCGGCACCTGGTTGTCAATGCGCGCGCACCACTCCCACAAGGCTGACCAGGGCTGCCCGGCGAAGTAGGCGTTCACCGTCTCGTCGTACCACAGACCGCGCCCCGGCCACTGAGCCGCCAGTCCCGCCGCAATCGCCAGCAGGATCAGCCCTGCCGCCCACAGCCGTTGCCGTCCGCCAGGAGAGAGTGTGCGCATCGCGTCACCGGGAGCGGGTCACAGTCAGCCGGGCTTCAGCCCCCGCCGGGCAGACTTCGAGGCTGATCACGCGCTCGTCCTGGCTGAAGTCAGAGGCTATGCATTGGCCCCCCTCGCCCGAAGGCCGCGGCTTACCATGCACCGCCTCCCACTGCCTCATCGTGTGCCCTCGCCAGGCCAGGGCGCTGTCGAAGGGCAGAGCCAGAGCCATCGTCCGCGTTTCACCCGGCTGCAACTCGGCCAGGCTCGCCGCGAACGCTGCGCGTTGCTCCGCCGGAGGGCCGGGCTGCCAGATTTCGTAGCTGAAGCCGTTCATGGGGATGGTCTCCGCCGGGTAGTACGCCTCGTAGACGGCTTCCAGCACGGGCGGCGGGTAGAACTGGGCGCGGAAGATCACCGCCGCGAAATCGTGCGCGCGCAGCGCCTCAACAAGAGTAGACGGGTCGTACAGCCCGTTCTCGTACAGGTTCTTGAGCTGCGTCGGGTTGGTGATCACGTCTTTGTCCGCGTGCAGGCTGAAGGCGGCTTCCTCGCTCATCACCGGGCCGTCCGCTGCGCGCACCAGGTCTACGATGCGCCAGCCGTTGTCCACATCGGTTTGCGTCGGCACGTGACCGATGGACGCATAACCCTGCGTCCAGCCTGCGGCGTCGTAGAAGGCGTAGCGGTCGCCGTAGGTGGATTCCAGGCCGAGTGCGTCGCTCAGCCAGCCGAAGAAGCGGCCTTCGGTGGGCATCTTGACCACGCTCAGGGCGTACCAGACGTAGACCAGCGGCACGGCGACCCCCGCCACCCTCTTGAGCGCCGCCTGCGCGCCGCCGGGCAGCTTCCACGCGCCGCGCAGCGCCCGCGCCGCCGCCAGGCCGGATAGCACACACGTCGCGGCGATGGCTGTGGTGAAGTAGCTGTCGCCCGCCCCCCACTTGCCCGCCAGGATGGTGCTGGCTACCGCCGTCACCCACCAGATCGTGTAGAGCGACAGCCGCGCGACATAGAGTTCGTAGAGCGCGAACAGCGCGGCCACCAGAATCAGCGCACCGTGCAGCCGCAGCCATTGCCGCAGCAGCCCGGCGAACTGGGCGAGGTAATAGTCGTTCACGTTGGCGGCGACGATGTTCGTCCACCACGCCCCGCCCGTCGCCCAGTCAATCCACAGGAACAGGCCGCCGGCCACCAGCGCGAACCCGCCCCCCCAGATCGCGGCGCGGCGCGGGTTGCGCAGAAAGAGGAAAACGAACACAGCCACGCATGTCGCCACGGCGTGCTGCTTGGTGTAGCCCGCCGCCAGCAGAAGCAGCAGCCCCCCGGCCAGCGCCCAGCGCCGCCGCCCCGTCTCGCGGAGGGAGGGTGCCTGAGCGAGCACAGCAACGGCCAGCGTCTCGAACATGACCATCGTCATGTGCTGGCGGAACAGCGGGCCAATGTGATAGACGTAGTTGGAGGCCAGGAAAGCCAGCCCGGCCAGCACCGCCACGCCCCGGTGACGCTCCTCGCGGTAGACGATCCCCCCGATGGCCGCCGCCGTGAGCAGCGTCCCCACGAAGCCAGCCAGCCGCCCGTACCAGTACGCCGGGCCGAAGACCCAGGCGAAGGGCACCAGGATCACGTGGAACAGCGGCGGATAGTTGCTGGCATAGAAGGGATAGGTTTCGTTGTCGCGGTACGGCCATTCGCCCTGGCTGAACAGCATCGTGTCAACTAGTTCAAACCCCTCGCCCTGGTCGTAATCGAACGGGAAGCGCATCAGCCCAACGGCGTAGTGGACGTAGATCAGCAGGTGCCCGACCAGCAACACAAAAGCCAGCCCGGCCAGCAGCCAGCCAGTCACTACCCAGGGCGAGCGTCGCCGGGCGCTCGCCGTTCCCCCCGTCGCCATGCGCGCCCCCTACGCTGGCCTGTCGCCCAGCGGCAGCAGAGTCAGCCCGACGAGCACGCCGGCTCCCCCCGCCAGCCCGCCAATGATCGCCGCCAGGCGCACTCCGTCCAGGGCGGTCAGCACCGCCGCCGCCAGCAGCAGCGCCGCGCCCAGCACCACCAACGCCACCCCCAACTGGCGCTTGCTGACCGTGAAATCCTCGCTGAACACCTGTCGCATGATGATCCTTTCCTTGCAGCGTCCCCCAGTATACCGCGTCTTGCGCCGACCGCCGGGATTCTGTGTGCCCTGCCGCGCAACCATCCGCCGGAACGCTGCGTATAGTTGGATGAAAGCTGGCTGATCGCCGCGTGGCTGGCGGCGGCGACAAGCGCGAGGGATTCCAGCCCAGGAGAGACATTATGGACGACGAGGAGCGCAACACTCACGAGGAGACACCCGATGCTCCGCCCTCTGAGCACGCCGTAGAAGGCGAAGGCGAGCCAATCCCGGCGCGGCTGCGCGCGGCGGTCGCGGACCTGGCCCAGCGCGCCAGCGAGGGGGAGCGCGGAGGCGATGAGATCGTCCGTGAGTACGAAGAACGCTATCACGGCGGAGCGCGCAGCCGGCTGGCGACGCCGGACGCCCCGGTTGAGGGCGTGCGCGCGCCGGTCAAGATTAAGCGGGCGGGTGCCGCCGGCGCTGTCAGCGAGAACGAGCGCAAATGGGCGGCGCTGGCCCACGCCAGCACGCTGCTCACGGCGCTGGTCGCCCTGGTCAGTGGCGGCCTGGGCGTGTTGCTGACCATGTTCGTCCCCCTGGCCATCTACTTCTCGTTCCGCAAGCGGTCGGAGTTCGTGGCCTTCCACGCGCTGCAGGCGTTCACCATCCAGCTTGTCGGCACCATCGGCTGGCTGGCGCTGATCGTGGTCGGCACGATTGTCGGCGTGGCGCTGCTCTTCGTCTCAATTATCCTGATGATCGTGCTGGTCGGCTTTGTCCTGGCCCCGATCATCATCCTGGCCTACATCCTGTTCGTGCTGGCGTCCCTCTTGCTGCCGGTCGGCATGGTCATCTACGCCGTGATCGCCGCCGTAGAGACCTGGAACGGCCACAACTACCGCTACCCCTACATCGCCCGCTGGGTGGATAGCCAGATGCACGGCGAAAGCTGGAGCTGGTAGCGGGCGACGGACAAGACCGCGCTGCGCAGAAGACAGGGCGCGGAGGACGAGCCAGGCATTTCCCGCTGGTCTGTCCTCCGTGCCCTTTGCGTTTCTACGGCGATGTTTCTGTCCCCAAAATGAGGGAATCCCATCCGCGCGCCGTGTTGCCTCTTTGCGCGGCTCTGTGCTAATCTTTGACGGCACTTTCCACTTCACCTGCTGTTCTCAACCACACTGAGGGTACAGGCGCGGCGTAGGCCGCCTGTTTGCTGTCCGAACGGGGGATAAGCGGTATGTTGAAGACGCACAACTGCGGCGAGTTGCGGGCTGAGCACGCGGGCCAACAGGTCACGCTGGCCGGCTGGATTCACCGCTGGCGCGAGCACGGCGGCTTGATCTTCTGGGACCTGCGCGACCGTTGGGGCATCACCCAGGTGACGATCAACCAGGACACCGCGCCCGACATCCACGCCCTGGCGCGCGAAGTCCGCAGCGAGTGGGTCGTGCAGGTGACCGGCACCGTCATCCGGCGGCCCCCCGGCATGGAGAACACCGACCTGGCAACCGGTGCCATCGAGCTGGAAGTCTCCGCGCTGCGCGTGCTCAACCGGGCCAAGACTCCCCCCTTCTACATCAACAAGAACAACACCGTTGACGAGGCGCTGCGGATGCGCTATCGCTACCTCGACCTGCGCCGCCCGGCCATGCAGCGCAACCTGGTGCTGCGCCACAACGTCATCCGTTTCATCCGCAACTACCTGTCGGATCGCGGCTTCATCGAGATCGAGACGCCGATCCTCTTCAAGACCACGCCCGAAGGCGCACGTGACTACCTGGTGCCCAGCCGCGTGCACCCCGGCAAGTTCTACGCCCTGCCCCAAAGCCCGCAGCAGCTCAAGCAACTGCTCATGGTCGCCGGGTACGAACGCTACTTCCAGATCGCGCGCTGCTTCCGCGACGAAGACCAGCGTGGCGACCGCCAGCCGGAGTTCACCCAGCTTGACCTGGAAATGAGCTTCGTCGAGCGCGAAGATGTGCTTGATCTGATTGAAGACATGTTCACCCGGCTGGTTGAGGAGGTCTCTGACCGCACGCTGGTGACCAAACCGTTCCCGCGCTTCAGCTACGCCGAAGCCATGCGCCGCTATGGCACAGACAAGCCCGACCTGCGCTACGGTCTGGAGATCGTTGACCTGAGCGACCTCGTAGCCGATGCCGGTTTCCGCGTCTTCGCCGAGGCTGTCGCCGCCGGGAATCCCGTGCGGGCCATCTGTGCGCCGGGCTGCAGCAGCTACAGCCGCAAGCAGCTTGACGAGCTAGAGACCATCGCCAAAGAAGCGGGCGCGAAGGGGCTGGCCTGGATGGCCGTCGAAGAGGGTCAGGCGGGGGCGGTGCGCTCGCCCATCGCCAAGTTCTTCAGCGCCGAACAGCTTCAGGCGATCATCGCGCGGACAGGGGCCAGGCCAGGCGACCTGCTGCTCTTCGCGGCGGACAGCGAGGCGGTTGTCTGCGAAGTACTCGACACGCTGCGCCGCGAAATCGCCCATCGCCTCGGCCTGGACGACCCGCAAAAGGTGGCCTTCTGCTGGATCATTGACTTCCCGCTCTTCACCTGGAACGAGGACGAGCATCGCTGGGACCCCAGCCATCACCTGTTCACCGCGCCGATGTGGGAGGATGTCGCTCTGCTGGACAGCGACCCCGGCAAAGCGCGCGGCCAGCAATACGACCTGGCCTGCAACGGCTACGAAATCGCGGGCGGCAGCATCCGTATCCACGACCGGGCCATTCAGGAGAAGATCTTCGGGCTGATCGGGCTGGATGTGGACGTGGCCAAAGAACGCTTCGGCCACATGCTGGAAGCGTTTGAGTACGGCACGCCGCCGCACGGGGGGATCGCCCCTGGCATTGACCGGCTGGTGATGCTGCTGGCCGGGCAGCCCAACATCCGCGAGGTGATCGCCTTCCCTAAGACGCAGCAGGCCGCCGACCTGATGGCCGGCGCGCCGTCCGAGGCGGAGCCGGGCCAGCTTGCCGAGCTACACATCCGCGTGGTTAAGCCGGAAGACTGACCGGCGCGGGGCATCCAGATTTGGGGGCGAGACTTGCAGAGACGCAGAGAGCGCGGAGAAAAGCAGAGAGTCATCCATAATCCTGCCCACTATTCTCCTCTGCGCCCTCTGCGCCTTGCAGGGGTCCATAGACAAGTTGTTGGGCAATTGCCGGAACGCCCCTATCCCCCGGCCCCTTCCCC
>CAYNHD010000165.1:0-8706 GCA_964396775.1 uncultured Thermoflexus sp.
AGCGTGTTATGAACTCCACACGCTCGGCGTAGCGTGCAGGGCACGGCGCATGGGTAGCGCCCTGACCCCACCCTGTAGTCCCTCCCCGCCGGCGGGGAGGGACAGGGTTTCTCCCCTTTCCCTGCTTGCGGGGAAAGGGGCCGGGGGATAGAGGTTGAAAAGTGCATAACACGCTCTAGCCGCCTGGCGACCTCACTTCCCCGCCCGCCGCCGCGATTCTGCGCGGGCGTCGAGCCATTCGCGGGCCAGGTTCAGGCTGCGCGCCGCCGCGTTCAGGCGCGAATCGAGGAAGGCGACCGTATCTGAGGCGGTGGGACCGCCGGCGCAGAACTGCTCCCATCGCGCGCGGCTGTCGGCGATCCACTGGCCGGCGTCCGTGAGCTGATCCACGATCTTGCCGCCGAGGTCGTCGTCGGCGCGCGCTTCGGCGTCCATCGTCGGCGGGACGTGAGCAAAATCAGGGACGGTGCAGCGCCCTTCGCCGGGTCGGCCCAGGGCCGCCGCGTCAATGCGATTCTGCCACAGCCAGTCTAGCTCGGCCCGCAGCGATTGTTCGTAAGCCGACGCGCGCTCGTCCAGCGAAACGCGCGCATCCGTCTCCTGACGGTCGCACGCGGCCAGGATCAGGGCCGCGCCAAGCGCCAGGAGTGCGGCGAGCCATCGCCGGGCGGGGAAATGGGGGCCTGCTGTCATCATGCTGCGCTGCTCCTGATAGCTACCCAGTACCATACACCGAAACGCAGCGCGGGGCCACCCCCCAGGCCGCCGGGTCCACGAGCAAGGTGTCAGGCAGGTATCGGCAAGGCCCCTATCCCCGGGGCCCTTCCCCCAGCCAAGCTAGGGGAAGGGGAGAGCGATCAACCAGCGTCCCCCCTTTAGCTCGGCTGGAGAGGGGATCAAGGGGGGAGGCGGTCAGCGAGCGTTTCCGACCGTTCCCTGGTGACAGGGCGTTCGTAGCCCCCCATAGCGCGCCCTGTGGACTTGGACTACACTGAGCGCATCGTCCGCGAGACCCCAGCGCCCAGTGAACAGCATCCGTTCGTCCCCAGCCCCTCCCGCCCCGCCGCGCAAACGGCAGGCTGCCCGCCACGCAAGCCGGCTCTATCGGGCGCTGCTGCTGATCGCCCTGGTCGTGGGCGGCGGCACTGCTGGTTATGCTCTGCTGGAAGGCTGGGACTTGCTCGACGCGCTGTACATGACCGTCATCACCATGGCGACCGTCGGCTACGCCGAGACGCGCCCGCTTTCAGACAGCGGGCGTGTTTTCACTATCGGCCTGATCGTCGCCTCAATCAGCATCGCCGGCTACGCTATCTCGACGATCATCAGCTTCGTCGTCGAGGGTGAGTTCTACCGAGCCTTACGGGAGCGTCATATGGACCAACGCATCGCCCGACTGACCGACCACATTATCCTGTGCGGCGGCGGGCGCACCGGCAGGCCCATCGCCAGCGAGCTACACCAGACGCACACGCCGTTCGTCGTCATCGAGCAAGACCCGGCGGTGATTGGCGAGATTCGCCAGCACGGGGACATGCTCTACCTGCAAGGCGACGCCACTCAGGATGAGACGCTGCACCTGGCGGGCATTGCGCGGGCGCGCGGCCTGATCGCCGCACTGGGCGACGACAAGGACAACGTCTTCATCGTGCTGACGGCGCGCTCGCTCAACCCCCGGCTGCGCATTGTCGCCCGCGCCAACGACGACGCCAACCTGAGCAAGCTGATCAAAGCAGGGGCCAACGAAGTCGTGTCGCCCAACCTGATCGGGGGCTTGCGCATGGCCTCCGTCATGCTGCGCCCCGCCGTCGTCACCTTCCTCGACCAGATGCTGCGCGTCCCTGGCCAGACGCTGCGCGTGGAAGAGATTCATGTGGCCCGCGTACCCGCCCTGGCCGGCAAGACGCTCGGCGAGGCGGACGTAGCCGGGCGCACCGGCATGATCGTGCTCGCCATCCAGTCCGCCCAGGGCGGCTATTGCTTCAACCCCGGCCCGGACACGTCCCTCCAGGCTGATGACATCCTGATCGTCATCGGCACGCCGGAGCAGATCGCCCGGCTGCATGGGGCAATGAGTGAGCAGCGGTAATTGGTGATTGGTTGTTGGTTATTGGTTCTCGGTTTTCAGTTGTCAGGGGTTGGGAGTCTTGAGGCAGGGGTCGGGAGATTATGCTCCGGCCTCCTGACTCCGAACTTCAACCGCACGCGCCCCTGATCACTGAGAGGCCGTTTGAGATGTATCTTTACCCCCTCCCCGGCCCTTCCCCCGCAAGCGAGGGAAGGGAGAAAGGACTGCTCTTGAAGTCCCTCCCCGCCTGCGGGGAGGGATTTAGGGTGGGGTTGCAGACCTTTTCAAACGGTCTCTCTGACAACTGATATTTTTGGGCGACAGCATACCACTGGACGCAGCGGCTGATCACGACCGCCAGCGCAGCGACGCCCAGCGCCGCACCCCCCGCACCACGCCCCGCGCCTGATCCCACCAGCGGTAGGGGTAATAGAGCAGCAACGGCACGCCGGGGCGCACCCGGTAGCGCGTGCGCAGGTAGGCGCGCGGCGGGAAGACAATCCGCCACACCAGCGCGACCCGCTGACGCGGCGTCAGGCGGCGCAGCCCGCGCATTGTCTGCGCCCAGCGCGTATCGCCCGCCCCGATCTGCTCGACGATGCTTGTGTCCTCGTCGGGGGGACGGCGCGCCCGCAATTGCTCCGGCACCCAGGCGGGGACAGGTGTGCCGAAGTACTCCGCTGCCAGTGCCAGCGCCCGCTCGACCGGGTACGTCCAGCGCAGGATGACCGCCCGCTCGACGATCAGCGCCCAGTCGAGATCGTAGACGGTGGCCAGCAGGTGCAGATCGTAGAGGTGCAGCAGGCCGATAGTCGCTTCCCCGTGCTGTAGGAGAGCATGTGCGCACAGATAGAGCAGGTGCGCTTCGGGCCGCAGCGTGCGGAAGCCGAGCGGCTGCCCCCGGCGATCCGTCGCCTCGACCGCCTGCGACCAGAACCAGTCCAGCGCGGCCAGATCGGGCAGGATCGCCCGCGCGACGCGGAAGTGCAGCTCCACGCGCACGCCGCCGCCCGGCCCGCCGACCAGGTTGTAATGGTGGTGCGTCTCGTCCGGGGGCAGGAAGGCGGCCACCTGCGCGGCCAGGGGATTGCGCGCCTCATCCGCGTAGCCCGCCGCCTTGAGCGCGGCCAGGGCCTCGGCGCGCCGCTCGAACGGCACCAGCACGTCGAGGTCGCCCATCGGACGCAGCACGGGCTGCGGGTAGACCGTCTCGGCCAGAGCCGCGCCCTTCAGCCACAGGGCGGGGATGCCAGCGGCGGCCAGCGTCGCCTGCACGTGCGCCCGCGCTGTCTTGAGCAGGACGTAGCGCGCGGCGACCTGGCGGGCCTGCGCCTGCAAGGGGGCGATCAGGGCCGGGTCGAGGGGGTCGGCGCGCCCCTTGAGTGCCCAGAGGAGCAGCGGGGCGAGGTTGGTGTGCAGGGCGGCGCTGAGCAGGGCGGGGGTGGGAGTGGCGGTGCCCGGTGGAGCGACGATCAGCCTGGCGAGAGGCAGATACGACGAGGACGCAGGATCACTCATGCGCGGTCAGTTCGAGCAACCTGTCCCAGTCGTCGAAGTCGCGCGGGAATTGCATTTCGTAGCAGGGGACGGAAGAGAAGAGGTCGAACCAGAAGTTAAAGATACGAGGTCGTTCTCCAACGGAAACAACTCCGCCTGGTCATCGTGTCCACTCCTCCCCTTTGCTACAACGGGGCCAGCCTGCGCCTCAGGCCGTCTCCCCGATCAGGTTCGCTTCGTGCATGTCCTGGAGCATGGCGTCCAGATCGTTCTGGGCTACCTCGCGATCCAGTATATCATACTTTTGCATGAGCAAGCCAATAATCTGCTCGCGGCTGTGCTTGCCGTCCAGCAGCCCGTAAATGAACGCCGCCGTTTCGTTCAGGTAGATGATCTGCCCCGTCTCCGGGTCGAAGAGCAGCCCTTCTTCCCCGTCGGTGCGGAAGACCAGTTCCGGGTTGGCGATGGGTAGTGGTGTCATACGCACTCCTTTTAGCGTCCCAGACTTCCGAAGTCTCGCAGACTTCGGAAGTCCTGTCAAATGCACCGCGATCAGCGGCCAGTGATCGGTGATCAGTTTTCAGTTGACCTCACCCCCGCTCGGCGCTGGCGCGCCTCGCCGTCCCCTCTCCGCCGGCGGAGGGACGGACAAATTAGGAAAGGTAAAGGGAAGATGTAGCAAAAAGGCCTCCACAATGGTATTTGTGAGGTTGAACAGACCGCACAAGACCAGAGTGGAGGGAAGCCGATCATACTCGAACGAGCCATCAGGCAGCAAAATCGGCAGGTGGTTGTCATTCGCGCCCCGGCGCACTTTGCCCACGATCCAGTGGCTCAACGCTACGAAGAATTGTTTAGATGGTTGGATTGGAGCGTAGTAGGGGAAAAAGATGACAGCCTGCCGCAACCGGGCCGCTTGCCCCACCTGGCAGCGGCGTACCTCAAAGCCTATCTGGTCATGGTCAACCAGAAACCGGAGTATCACACCGACTTGTATAACTATTTGCGCGATCATCCAGCGTTGGTGTGGTTGATCGGGTTTCGCTTGGTGGCGAATGCGGGCAGCCCCTACGGGTTTGATGTGGCGAGTAGTGTCCCCACGGCGCGCCACCTGCGGCGCAAGCTGGGCACGTTGAACCCGCGCGTCTTGGCCGCGCTGTTGGCGCAAACGGTGAAGCAGGCGGTGGCGGTGATGCCTGGCGTGGGCGAAACGGTGAGCGTAGACATCAAGCATCTTTATGCCCAGGTCAAGCAGAACGATCCGCGTGTGGCGGTGACCGGTCGCTATGATCCCACCTGCCAACCCGCGGGCGATCCGGACTGCCGCCTGGGCGTCAAACGCTATCACAACCAGGGCGAGGAAGAAGCTGACGAGGCCCCTCCTGACAAGGAGTACCTGTGGGGCTATGGGACCGGTGTAGCCGTGACGCAAACAGCAGACAAAGATGCGCTGGTGGTGGGTGAGCTGACCCAACCGTTCAATGCCAATGATGTCACCTACGGCTTGCCCCTGCTGGATCAGGCCAGATGCTCGTTGGGGTTTCCCCCGCGTCATGTGGCCGCCGATGCCGCCTTTGACGCCTGGTACATGTATCAAGGCCCGGCGGAGTTGGGCGGTATCGCGGCCATTGCCCTCAACTTGCGCGGCGACCCGCCCATCGTGCTGGGTCCTCATGACCGACCGCGCTGTTCCTGCAACGGCTAGGAAATGGACCCCAAAGGGCAGTGGTGGATCGAGGACACTCATCGCCTGCAACGCTTTCGCTGCCCTGAGTGTGGGACCATCCGCAAAATGAACATCGAACTGGGCAACCTGATGCGCTGGCGGTTGGACCACCACGCCGACCCCTACAAAGCCATCTACAAGCAACGCACGGCTGCCGAACGCATTAACAGCCAGGCCAAGGCGCTCGGCATTGAGCGTCCGCGCCAGCGCCGCATGGCGCCTATCGCTCGACGCAACACCTTGATCTACATCATCATCAATATCCGGGCGCTTTGCCGTTACCATGAACGACACCTTAATTCGTCGCAACCTCTTAAGGTTGCCTAATTTGTCCGACCCTCTGTCTACGGAAAGGGGGCAAGCCGAGCGCAGCCAGGCAGGGGGTGAGGTAAACCAGGGCCGGGGCAGAGTGTCTGACCCACACCTGATTTCACACCTCGCCGTCGGAGCGCGTATAATGGCAGGAAGGGCGGCGCATCTGGCGGCCAAGCGCCGCCACGGTTACTCTCCCTGACCGCTGTCGGCTGGCCGCTTGCTGGAAATCGTCGCTGACCTGTCGATGAGAAGACCAAGCCTGTGGGCGCTGGCTCTGTTGGGCTGCATGGCGCTATACACAACCGGGCTGAGCGCCGGAAGGCCCCGCCCAGAATTCAGCCCTTCCACCGTCCAGCACGCCTGGCTGAACCCCTCCGTCATCTTTCATCCGGACGAATTCGCCTACGTCGGCATCCCCTACCGGATGTTGGTCGAGCGCCAGTAGAACCCGCACTACTACCATAACCCAACGCTCAATCTATACACGAATATGGTCGTCTTCTGGCTGTCTGGGGCAGAGAGCCTGCCCCACAACCGGGATTATGGCGACCGCGAGATCGCGCCCTTCCAGTTGTACGTGATGGCGCGGGCGCTCTCAGCGCTGTGGACGCTGCTGGCCGTCGCGTTAACCTACGCTGCCGGGCGGCTGGCCTTCGGGCGCCGCGCAGGGCTGGTGGCGGGGGGGCTGGTGGCCCTCTCGCCGCTGACGGTGGAGCACGCCCACTTCGCCACGCCCAACGCCCAGACGACCATGCTGGGTACGGCGGCGCTGCTGCTGGCGGTGATCCTCTTCACCGGACGGCAGCCGCTCCCCCTGCTGTTATGGGCTGTCTACGGGCTGGCCGGGTTGCTGGTCGGGCTGACGGCGGCGGGGCGCTACAACGCCGGGGCGGTCGGTCTGGTCATCGGTCTGGCTCTGCTGGTCGCCTGGCGGCGCGACCGTCGCTGGAGCCTCGTCCTGCTTGGTCTGGTGGCGATGCCGCTCGGCTTCGTTGCCGGTATGGCGCCCATCGTTCTGGTCCCCGGCGAGGTGATCGAGCAGGTGCGCGACATCCTCGACTGGTACCGCGTGCGCGGCGGCGGCGCGGGCTTCACCGCCGATCACGGGCTGCTTGCGCTGACCTATCACTGGCGCTACGCCGCGCTGATCGTCAGCGGGCCACTGGCAGTAGCCGTCGCCCTCGTCGGCCTGGGCGCGGCATTGCGCGGCGAGCGTGCTCACCACAGACAGTTCGCGCTGACCCTGCTCGCCTACCTGATCGTCTATTCGGCGCTGGCCCTGCTGGGGCGGCGACTACAGGCCAACCTGCTCATTCCGCTGCTGGGGCCGCTGGCATTGCTGGCCGGTCACGCGACGGCCACCGTCTGGCGGCGGTGGGGACGCCGCGCCGGGGCGCTGCTGGCGGCCGGGTTGCTGGTCTGGCCCGCCGTGTTGACCGCCCTGCTGATCTATCGCATCGCCACGCCCGATACACGGCTGCGCGCCCAGGAATGGGTCTACGCCCACGTCCCGCGCGGGACGCCCATTTACCTGCTCGGCCCGTACAACGTCCCGCTCGACCCGCTCGACTATCCCTTCATCCAGACCTACGCGACGGAAGCCGAGCCAGACGACGTGCGCGCCACTGCCGCCCCGCGCTCATCGTCTACTCGGATGCGTACCCGTTCGCCGTGCTGCGCGACTGGCGCGCATCCAGTGAACGTGCCATCGTCAGAGAAACAGCGATCCGCCACCTGCTGATGACAGAATGGCACACACTGCGCCATTTCGCGCGCATGCCCTGGCCCGGCGAGCGCCTGCCGCCCGACGATGTGAGTTACTGGTCGCAGATCGGGATCACGATCTACTGCCGTCCGGCGGACTGCCCGCTGGGGGAGTTCGCCGCCGCGCCGTGAGGCGCATCGCCGCCCAGGTCGCGCGCCTTGCGGGCGATCAGCAGCGTGGTGAAGTTGAACGGCCAGGGCGCGGCGCGGCGCAGCAGCGCGCCGAGGGCGTCGGCCAGGCGCGTGGTGCGGTAGTAGCCCTTGCCCCGGAACGGCCAGCCCAACCCCCACAGGGTGAAGCTGTGGCTGGTGGGCCGCACCAGCACGATCTCGAAGCCCGCCTCTTGTAGCGCCGCGATCAACTGGTGCTGAGTGTAGGTACTCTCATAAAAGTCGGCATCGGTCAGGGCAGGCTGGCGCAGCAGGCGGCGCTTCCAGTGCACCAGGCGGTGCACCACGTTCGGGTAGGGGATGGTCAGCACGAGCGTCCCGCCGGGAGCCAGCACGCGATTCGCCTCGCGCAGCGCCGGGCCGACGCCGTGCGCGAAGTGCTCCAGCACGCCGAAGGACAGGTAGCCGCCCAGGGAGTTGGCGCGGTAGGGCAGGGCGTGCACGTCGCCCACCTGCAGGCTGAGCGCCGGGTCATAGGCGCGGGCGGTGCGCAGGGCGCGCTCGGCGTAGTCCAGGCCGACGGTGCGGAAGCCCATCTCGCGCAGCTTCATGATCACCGTGCCCAGCCCGCAGCCCGCCTCCAGGATGATCCCCTCTTGGGGCAGATAGCGCGGGTACACGCCGAGCGTCTCCCAGGTGCGGCGCTGGTTCATCACTTCTAGCTCGGCCTGGACGCTGGCCCCGGCCCAGATGTCTTCCCACGATTGGCGCGTGCGGTCGTACAGATCGTCGCTCATGACGGCTCGTTTCGCTGCGGATTGGACGTGTGCGCGGAGGGGCGCTGCTCTGCCGCGCCCGTGTGCGCCGGTCAAAACCTCGGCGAGCGCGGTCGGAGCGCAAGGCCCCTCCCCTTGATCCCCTCCCCGGCAGAGCCAGGGAGGGGGAAAGTGCCGCGTCCGGTGGTCAAGTCCCCCTCTCTAGCTCGGCTGGAGAGGGGGATTTAGGGGGAGAGGCGTCGCAGGTGCATTGCCATACGCCCCCTGGCGCGGCAGAGCAGTTTCGCGGCTACGTAAGCAATGATGATGACTAGAGCCGTGGTGCATTGCCATACGCCCCATGGCGCGGCAGAGCAGTGCCCCTATGTGTTCCCCTTCCCGCCTGCTCGAATCGCCTCCACCAACGCCAACAGACGGGCCATGCGCTGGTCGTAGGTGTGGTGGGCGTG
>CAYNHD010000166.1:0-8654 GCA_964396775.1 uncultured Thermoflexus sp.
TTCAGCGAGCATTCCCGAACTTCCCCTGGCAACAGGTTGTTCGTGGACTCCGGGTGAGCAAGAAGGCTTCCGAAGCCGGCGAGACTCCAGAAGTCGCGGTGGCGATTACTCCGTCCGCCCCAGGCGGGTCGTCAGCGCGCCGCTGGCCTGCTGCACGCTCTCGCGCAGGCGGGCGCGAATGCCCGGCGACCGCCCGGCCAGCTCCAGGGCCTCGCTGTAGAGGCGTTCCAGGCGGATCATAGTGTCTTCCCACGACAGTCGCCCGGCGAAAGCGCGGGCCGCCGCGCCCATTGCCCGGCGGCGGTCGGGGTAATCGCGCAGGATGCGCACGTAGCGCGCGTAGCCCGCCGGATTAATGGCGCAGACATAGCCGTTGACCCCGTGCGTCACGTAGTCCACGATGCCGCCAGAATGGGGCACCAGTACGGGCAGGGCCGACGCCATCGCCTCGATGACCACCTGCCCGGCGACCTCGTTGGTGCCGGTGAAGCCGAAGACATCGGCGCTGGCGTAGGCAGCGGAGAGGTCTGCGCCGGTCAGGTAGCCGGTGAAGGTGGCGCGCCCGGCGAACATCCGCTCCAACTCGCCGCGCAGCGGGCCGTCGCCGACGATGGTCAGGGCCACGCCGTCCAGGGCGGCCACGTCGCGCAGCAGGTCTACGCGCTTCTCGCGGGCCAGCCGTCCCACGTAGAGCACCAGCAGGCTGTCATCGGGGCGACCGCCCAGCAGCCGCCGACGCATCTCGGCGGAGCGGTGGGCAGGGCTGAAGCAGGCCGTGTCCGCGCCGCGCTGCCACAGCCGCAGGCGCTGGAAGCCGCGCTCGCGCAGGTCGCGCAGGTTGTGCTGGGTGGGCACCAGGGTCAGCGTGGCCTTGCTGTGCAGGTGGCGGACGTAGGCCCAGGCGGTCCCTTCCAGGAAGCCCAGGCCGTAGCGGTGCGTGTAGCCGGGCAGGTCGGTCTGGTAATTGGCGACGAGCGGCACGCGGTGATAGCGCGCGTAGTGCACGCCCGTCCAGGCCAGCGCCGCCGGGCTGAAAAGGTGAACCAGGTCAGGTTGGAAGCGCCACAGTTCGCCCAGCCGCAGATAGGGGAAGCCGAGGCGCGACTCCGGCGGCACCAGGGGCAGGCCCAGCGAGGGTACAGCGATCACCCGCGCTCCGTCCAGGTGAGGGGGCGTGCGCAGATCGCCGAGGGCGAGATTCGGCGCGTAGATCAGCACCTCGCGGCCCATGTTGAGATGGTGCCGTGCGGTGAGCGCGGTCAGCTTGCTTACCCCGTCTACTTTGGGTAGGAAGGCCTCGGTGATCAGGGCGACGCGCTGCACCGGCGCGCGATCGGCTCCCGCGCTGACTGGCTTCACGCGCCATTCGTCGCCCAGAGACAATCGCTCGGCCACCATGCCGTGTTCTCCTGCGACAAGATTCGGCGGCTGTCCAGCCTTGTCATGACCTGCTGCAGATTATAGACACTCATACTAGGATACGATTATGCCCCGGCAAAAGTTTCTTAAGAGAAGGCACCTGGGTGTGAGACCATCGGAGAAGTTCAGTTTCGCAGTAGATTCAGAGAGGGTTGGGGCCGAGAAGACGCTGCATCCGTCGGGGTGCCGCTCGACTGCGCCCCCTGATGCAGCAGAGCAGCGCCCCGACCAGGGGAGTTCATCCGTCGGTCTTCGTCATGCATCAGGTCGTCACAGCGGCGTAGATGGATGCGGCATCGTCAAAGTCTTCCCGTAGATGCGCATACAGGTTACGGAATAAGCGGTAGATAGGCTGATACAGCGCATGATGCTCAGGATCGGGGTGATACACCGTCTTAATCTGAACAATCCGCTTCAGCGTGTCCAGAATATCGGGAAACAGCCCAAGGCCCATGCCAGCCAGCATCGCGTCCCCAAACGGCGCACCGATAGGCGCTTCCGGCAATTCAATCGGGATGCCCAGGATGTCGGCTTTGATCTGGTTCCAGAGGGCGCTGCGCGTTCCGCCCCCGACGGAGCGCAGTTCACGCACTGTCACCCCGGCTTCTTGCGCGGTCTGAATATTGTGCAGGAGGGCAAAGACAGTGCCTTCGAGGATGGCCCGGATGATTGCGCCCCGTGATGTCCCCAGAGATAGCCCGAACAGAACGCCCCTGGCATGGGTGTGCCAGAGCGGTGACCGTTCGCCCATCATATAGGGCAGAAAGACGACGCCATCGCTGCCCGGCGGAATCTTCGCGGCCTGCTGTGTCAGCAGATCGAACACGTCAGCATCCAGCAGCGCGCTGGCCTGCTGTTCGATCAGGCCAAACTGTTCGCAGTACCAGTTGAGGCTCGCGCCCGATGCGACGATGGCCCCCACCAGCAGATGGGTATTGGGGACTACATGGGGAATGGCAATCAGACTCGGCTCGGTCAAACCGGCTGTGTTCGGTATCATGAGCACGGTTGAAGTTCCGGTCATTTCTGCGGCAGTTCCGGTGCCAGTGACGCCGGCCTCAAGCGCCGCCGCCACTGCGTCAATCATTCCCACCATCACCGGCGTGCCTGGACGTAAGCCCGTTGCCTGTGCCGCCAGGGGAGTCACCTCGCCCAGCACCTGGTGGGCGGGACAGCACGCCGGTAGCTGAGCCAGGTCTATCCCGCAAGCCTCACACATCTCCGCCGACCATTCGCCGCCGTCGCGATGCCAGAGTTGCATCAGCGCGGCGTGCGTGGGATCCACCGCGTACAAACCGGTCAGACGATGAGTGATATACCCATTCACCTGGACAAACCGGTGCGTTTGGGCCAGCAAATGCGGTTCGTGGTTCCTGAACCAGAGGGCCTTCGCGGCCAGGAAGTAAGGGTCAGGACGGTTGCCCGTGATCTGGCATATGCGGTCAAAACCGAGGGAGTCGCTGAGTTGCTGCGCCTCTGCTTCCGCGCGGCGATCCATCCAGATCAGGGCGGGGCGCAACACCTGCCCCTGGTGATCGAGGGCGATCAAAGCCGGCGCTTGTGAGCTAACCGCCAGACCAGCCACGCGGTCGCGGGCACCGGGCGTCCGGTCAAGAACTGCTCTCACGGCGGTACATACGGCGTCCCACCAATGCTCAGGGTGCTGCTCCACCCATCCCGGCTTCAGGTAATGCGTCCGGTAGCCGGCCTGGTGAACGGCCTCCACGTGCCCGTTCAGGCCAACCAGCGCAACCTTAGCGGCTGTTGTGCCTACGTCAATACCCAGAAGTAAAGCATCCATCTGTTAATCTCCGAGGTTATTGCATCGAGGTCAAAAGCGCCGGAGATCGCCGCTCGTAGCCTGGGCGCAACGGGCGGCTCTCCTACGATTTACCTCACCTCTAAATCCCCTCTCCGCACGCGAGGAGGGAACTTAGCCCCACGCTTACTCCCCCTCTCCGTTTACGGAGAGGGGGTCGAGGGGGTGAGGTTTCCGCATGGTCTCTCACCTGGGGCGCAGACAGGGCGCAGTCAGCGCGGCGTGTCCAGAATCTCCGCGTAGTAGGCGGCGGTCTGGGCGGCGATGGTTTCCCAGGTGAAACGCGCAGACAAGGCTCGGGCGTTGCGCCCCATCTCCTCGCGCAGTTCCGGGTTGTCGGCCAGGTCTTCGATGGCGATAGCCAGCGCAGTGGGCGAATCGGGCGGAATGAGGCGCACGTGAACATCCTCGACCAGTTCTGGCATGTCCACCTGGGGGTGCGTGGTGATGATCGCGCAGCCGTGCGCCAGGGCAGCCATCAGGCTGCCGCGCCGGAAGGAGACGCCATCGCGGAAGGGCAGGGCCAGGATGTCGCAGGCGGCCAGATGCCCGCTGACGGCGGCGCTGTCCACAAAGCCAGTCCAGCGAATGTGCTCGTGCAGGTTGAGGTCTTCCACCATGGCGTCCACTTCGCGGGCGTAGACGATGTTGGCCGGGTCGCTGGTGCCGGTGCGCCCGCCGATCATCAGCAGCTTGGCGGGCAGGTTGTTGTTGCGGGTGATGCGCAGGGCTTGCAGCAGCGTGTCAATGCCCTTCGAGGCGTTGAGGAAGCCGAAATAGCCGATGACAGTATCATCCGGCTGGAAGCCGAGCGCCGCCCGCCAGACCGAGCGATTGTAGTCCGGGGCCAGCTCCGGCCTGATGTTGGAGCCGATGGGGATGTGGCGCAGACTGGCCACGACTTTCTCGGACCCCAGGCGGCGCTCGTCGCCGCGATTGGTGACGATCACGCCGTCGCTGCTGCGGGCCAGGGTCAGCACGGCCTGGTAGCGCAGCGGCCCTGCTTTGGGGAACAGGTAGGGCACGAGCAGATCGTGGAAGGTGGTGACGACGTGGGCGCTGTCCAGGCGCAGGGGCAGGATGTGGACGAACGCGGCCATGTTGAAGGCGGCGGCCTGGTACTGGATGTTGACCACATCCAGCTTCTGGGCCTGCGCCCAGCGGCGGATGCGGCTGAGCGTTCCCCAGCCCCACGAATGGGCGTCCGCTGTGACCTGCACCGGGCTGTTGGCGATGGGAACGGCGGCGCGGTGATCGGTGAAAACGTACACCTCGTGGCCGAGGGCGGTCAAGGCGCGCGCCAGTTCCTGCGTAAACGCGCCCACGCCGCCTTGCATGGGCGGGTATTCGCCTGTGATCTGCCCGATGCGCATGATTGCTTCCGATCGTTCTGCCGGGGCGACTCGCGCGTCCGCTCTACTCCCGCGCCAGCGCGCGGATCACCGCCCAGTAAGTGCGAATGCGCGCGCGGCGCAGCGCCCGCTTGTGGCCCAGCGCAGCCTTTGTGCCTTCGAGCGCAATCTGCAACCCGTAGCTTACCAGCAGGAACAGGCGCAGTGCAAGGGCTAGCGCGCGCCCGTGATAGGTGCGAAAGTAGCGCAGCTTGCTTTGCTGGAAGTGAACGTGCTTGCGCGTCTCCACCTGGGCGGTGCTCTGGCCGCCGTAGTGGGTGATGCGTGCCGTGCCCACGTAGGCCACGCGCCAGCCGGCTTCTTTGGCGCGGCGGCACCAGTCCAGTTCTTCGGAGAACATGACGTAGCTTTCGTCCAGCCCGCCGATCTGCTCGTAGACAGCGCGGCGGGCGATCAGCGCGCAGCCCTGCACCCAGTCCACCTCGAACGTGCCTTCGTCGGGCAGGTCGGTGACGTAGAAATGGTCGAGCAGGCGGCGCGGCGCATACCCTTGCAGCCAAGTGCTCTCGAAGAAGGCGGTCAGCGGCGTGGGAAAGCGACGGCGTGTGGACTGGGTGGTGCCGTCGGCGTTGAGCACGCGCGGCCCGGCGATGCCCACCTGCGGGTGTGCGTCCAGATACGCGACCAGCGCGGGCAGCGCGTCTCCGTGAACAATCGTATCGGGGTTCAGCAGCAGCAGGTGACGCCCGCGCGCCCCGGCCAGGGCCAGGTTGTTGCCGCGCGTGAAGCCGATGTTCTCGCGCTGGGCAAGCAGGTGCACCCAGGGGAATCGCTCCGCGATCATCGCTGGCGTGCCGTCTGTGCTGGCAGAGTCCACGACGATGACCTCAGCGCGCAGCGGGCCGCCGTCGCCGGGCACAGCGCCGTCCGGGGCGACGAGCGCCAGCGGGCTGGCAGCGATGCTCTCCAGACAGGCGGCCAGCAGATCGCGCACGTTCCACGAGACGATGAGGATGGACAGGTCAAGGGCAGGGACGGCGGCGGGCGCGGCGGGCGAATGCTCGGTCACAGGTCGGGTTCCTCAGGGGCCGGCTCGATGCTCAGCAGGGTGCGCGCTGGCCCGTAGTACGCGCGGTAGCGGCCAGCGTAGGCGGCGCTCAGCCGCTTCCAGCGCCGGTAGGAGACGCGCAGCGTCACGCCGTTGACGGCAATTGCCGGGTGCGACGGATCGCCGGCACGGCCCAGCGCCCCCGCTGCAATGTGGACAGTGGGGCGCGCCACATCGCGCGCTGCGGCCAGCCACAGGAGGCCCAGCACCAGCCACAGCGCCCACACGCCGACCAGGAGGGCGCGCTGCCATGCGGCCTCCGCCAGGGGAGAAACCGCCGCGATCAGCACCGCGCCGCCCACCAGCATCATCGCGCCGCGCACGAGGTGCCCGATGCTGCGGTAGCGCAAGTCCTGGCGCTGGCGGTCGCTGAGCCGACCGGCGCGGTTGGCGGCCAGCGCGTCCGGCGCAAATCCGAACAGATCGGCCAGCTCCTCTGCGCTGAGGGGCTGTTGCGCTGCGGGCGGGCGGTGCTCTGGCATGGGCATCCTCTGGCTGCCTGCGGTCATTTTACCAGAATTTTACAGCTTGGCCGCAGTCCGGTCATGAATGAGTAACATCTCTGCCCGACAATGGGGACAGTTGCGCGGAATTCACCGCACGATAGCTGTTAAAGGCAGGACTGGAGGAGATATCATGAACACGTGGACCAAGCGAGTGATAGGCCTGGGTCTGGCTGTGGTAATGGTGCTAGGAGCGGTGGGTACTGCTGCTGCCCAGGGGCCTGCGCAGCCGGACTATCCCCGTGCGTACCGCCTGCGCTTTGCGGGTACGCTGGCGCAAACCGTCAAAGACACGACCGGGCTGGCGTGGAGCGACCTGCTGCCGGAACTGCGCGCCGGCCAGACGCTGACAGAGGTCTTGGAAGCGCGCGGCGCTGATCCCCAGGCGGTGCGCGACGCAGTAGAGGCCGCGGTGACGCTGGAGATCGAGGAGGCGGTCGCCAATGGCACGCTGACTGAGGAGCGGGCCGCTGCGCTGCTCGAACAGCTCGACACGGCGCTGGGACGCGCTTTCACCAGCACATTCCCGCTGTGGCCGGACGCGCTGCGCGACCGTCTGCACGACCGCTGGCAGGAGACATTGGAAACGACGCTGATCGGCGTGATCGCTGACATGGCCGGCGTCGAGGTGGGCGAACTGCTACGCGAGGCGCTGATGCCGCCGACGCTGGGCGAGATCGCCGAGAGCTACGGCCTGGACGTGGAGGCTGTCAGCGCGGAGGCTGAGGCGCGCATCACCGAAGCGATCAACAAGCGCGTTGCCGAGGGCACGCTGACCCAGCAACAGGCGGACGAACTGCTGGCGGCGCTGCCCGACTGGCTGGCGAACCGCTTCGACGCGCCGCACTGGTTCGTCCGGCCAGGGATGCGTTCGGGCATGATGCAGGGTCATTTCGGCAGCTTCCGCAACCGGATGCCGGGGCGCTTCGGCGGGATGGGCATGGGAGGCTGGTCTTCTGGCGTCTTCTGATGCCGGATGGCGGACGGTGATACCAATCGTTCGGGGGGCGTATGGGCAGCCATGCGTCCCCCTGAACATTCGACCGGCTTGGGCCTGCATGGCACGGCGCATAAGAAACGGTGTGCTCTAGGCGATCTCACGCCCCGCCCAGCCGCGCGAAAAGACGCTCGGCGTTGGCCGTTGTTTGCGCGGCGAAGTCTTCGTAAGGGATGGCGCGCAGGGCGGCCAGCCGCTCGGCAATGAAGTGCACGTAGGCGGGGCGGTTGGGGCGGCGGCCCCGGTACGGGTGCGGGGTGAGGAAAGGGCCGTCCGTCTCGACGAGCAGGCGGTCGGCGGGGACGCGCGCGGCGATGTGGCGCAGGTCGTCGGCGTTCTTGAAGGTCACCGGGCCGGTGAAGCCGAGGTAGAAGCCGAGCGCCAGACCGCGCTCCGCCGCGCTCTGCGGGGCGGAGAAGGAGTGGAACACGCCGGGGCGTTCGCGCAGCGCGGCGGGCAGCGCCGCCGTCCACGCGCTGAGGACGGCCAGCACGTCGTCGCTGGCGTCGCGGTTGTGGATGATGACGGGCAGTTCCAGCGCGGCGGCCAGGTTTAGCTGCGTCTCGAAGGCGGCCCATTGCACGTCTTTCGGCGAGTCCTCCCAGTAGTAGTCCAGGCCGATCTCGCCGAGGGCGACCACTTTTGGGTGCGCAGCCAGGTCGTGCAGCGCGGCGAGGTGGGTGGGGGAGAAGTCGGCGGTGCTGTTGGGGTGCACGCCGACCGCCGCGTAGACGCCGGGGTACGTCTCAGCCAGCGCAATCGCGGCGCGCGAACGCTCCAGATCGGTGCCGGGGTTGATGATGCGCGTCACGCCGCTCGCCGCTGCCTCGGCCACGATCTCGTCGCGCAGGCCGTCGTAGGCGTTGAAGTCCAGGTGGCAGTGGGTGTCAATGAGGGGCATGGGGGGCTGTCAGTGATCGGTGATCAGTTGTCGGTTATTGGTTGTTGGTTCTTGGTGGTGTGGAAGTCACGCCACGCCGCAAGCAGGCTTGGCTGCGGAGGCCGCTCACTGACCAGCCGCCACTCACTGATCACCGCCTACTGACAACTGAAGACTGAAAACTCCTCACGCTACTTCGCCTGGCCGCCGGACTTGAGCAGTTCCAGGTCGGCATCCACCATCATGTGGATCAGGTCGGTGAAGGTGATCTTCGGCTCCCAGCCGAGCGCCTTGCCCGCTTTGGAGGCGTCGCCGACGAGCATGTCTACCTCGGCGGGGCGCATGAAGCGCGGGTCCTGCACGACGTACTGCTGCCAGTCCAGCCCCACGTACTCGAAGGCGACGGTGACCAGTTCTTCGACGGAATGCGTCTCCCCGGTGGCGATCACGTAGTCCTCGGCCTTGTCCTGCTGGAGCATCAGCCACATGGCGCGCACGTAGTCCCCCGCATAACCCCAGTCGCGCCGCGCGTCCAGGTTGCCCAGGCGCAGTTCGTCGGCCATGCCCAGCTTGATC
>CAYNHD010000167.1:0-8645 GCA_964396775.1 uncultured Thermoflexus sp.
GAACGCTGTGCTGCGTAGACCAGGCCAGGTAGCGCCGGGCCAGGGCGCTGTGCGCTTCGGGGAAGTAGACATAGCCCAGGTCGTGCACGGTGACGACCGCCGGGCCGGGGAACCACAGCGGCAGCGTGTGCGCGGGCACGAAGGTCACGTCCGGGCGGGTGCGCGTCAGAACCGGCGCCAGGCGCGTGTGCGTCCAGGCGCGCGGCCAGCGCAGCACCCGGTGCGTGACGCGCGGCCCCGCCGGGAACAGGTCGCGCGGCGGGGCGTCGCGGAAGTACAGCACGAAGCGATGCGGCGACTCCAGCGCGATCAGCGCGCGGGTGAGCTGCAGGGCGTAGTTCTCGGTGCCGGTGCGCCGGGCGCGCGTGGTCTGGCTGGCGTCAATGGCGATGGTCAGCGCCCGCATTGCCGCTCACCTCGCGCCGCGCCGGAAGGCCGCTGGCAGCAGCCCTACCCCCAGCACAGCCAGCAGCAGCGGCCAGTAGTCAGCCACGTCGTCCAGCATCTGCGCGTCGGCTTCGCCGCTCGTCACCCAGTAGGCCACGCCGCCGGCGACCGTCACCAGCACGGCCAGCAACACCAGCCGCGCGTCGTGAACGCGCTCCAGCAGGAACGTGACTAGCAGCGTGAGGCCAAGCGACCATAGCAGGGCGGGCCACCACTCGCTGGCATCGGGCTGCAGGTCAATGCCGTAGGCGATCACGCCGAGCACGCCGGCGGTAATCCAGATGTACAGCCCCAGGAACAGCAGGCCGCGCTCGCGCCGCCCGAAGAGCAGCGCGTGGAAGATGAAGGTGAAGCCCACGCCCAGCACGGTTAGCTCAGCCAGGGCCAGAGTCGAGAGATCGGGCACGTCGGCCAGGTCATGTTCGCGGGCCAGCAGGTACGCGCCGAGCGCGATCAGCAGCAAGGCCAGCGGCAGCATCCCGATCTGGTGGCGCAGACGGCGGCGGAAGCTCTGCGCGCGCGGCGCGCGCAGCCGCTCCGTCTGGTCGAGCGCGCCGATGGCCGCTTCCGCGCGCTCTGTCTGGGCGCGCTCCGCTTCAGTCTCGGCGCGGGGCTGCGCCGCGAACACTGCTTCCGGCAGAACCGGCTCGTCAGGCAGCGCGCCCAACGCCTCATCGAGCGCCGCGCCGCTCTCGTCCTCGGGGGCATAGGCTTCCAGCGCCTCTAGCTGCCGGTCGAAGTCCTCCACCGAGCGCAAGGGGAACTCGCCAGCAGCGAGCGCCTCCTCGTCGGGCGTGTCCGTCCCGTGCGGGAAGTCCGGCGCGCCGCCCTGCTCCCCGCCGTAGCCGTCATAGAATTCGCGTTCGTCGGCCATGCTGCTCGTCCTCCTCAGGAGTATTGTAGCCGAAAGCAAGCCCGCGCGCACGCTACGCAAAATGCGTCCGGCGGGGTAAAATACTCTTAGAGCCTGTTATGAACTCCGCACACTCGGCGTAGCGTGCAGGGCACGGCGCACCGTAGCATCCTGACCCCACCCTGTAGTCCCTCCCCGCTGGCGGGGAGGCTCCCCTTTCCCTGCTTGCGGGGAAAGGGGCCGGGGGATAGGGGTTGAGAAGTGCATAACACGCTCTGGCGGAGAGGCCAACGGTTGTGGCATGGGGGTCATTGACCACAGATTGACCACAGAGAGCTTGCGCGCAGAGCGGCTGACCCTTGTCGGCGTGCCAGTGGACGCAGCCACGTTCGACAGCCTGCTGGCGCAGATCGCCCAGTGGGTCGCGCAGGGCGACCGCGCCCACCAGATATGCACGGTCAGCCCGGAGTTCGTCATGATCGCCCAGGACGATCCTGCCTTCATGCGCGCCCTGCACCAGGCCGACCTGTGCGTGGCTGATGGCGTGGGGCTGCTGCTGGCCGCGCGACTGCTGGGCCGCCGCCTGCCGGAGCGCGTCACCGGCTCGGACGGCGTGCCGTTGATCGCCCGGCGGGCCGCCGAGCGCGGCTGGAAGCTCTTTCTGCTGGGGGCGGCTCCCGGCGTGGCCGGGCAGGCCGCCGCCCGGCTGGTGGCCGAAAACCCCGGCCTGCGCATCGCCGGAACCTACGCGGGCAGCCCATCCCCCGACGAGGAAGAGGACATCCTCGCCCGCGTCAACGGCAGCGGCGCGGACATTCTCTTCGTTGCCTATGGCGCGCCACACCAGGACGTGTGGATCGCCCGCAACCGCGACCGGCTCTCGGTTTCGGTGGCGATGGGCGTCGGTGGCACGTTCGACTTCATCGCCGGCGTGGTGCCGCGCGCCCCGCGCTGGATGCGCCGTCTGGCGCTCGAATGGCTGTATCGGCTGGTGCGCCAGCCCTGGCGCTGGCGGCGGATGCTGCGGCTTCCCCGCTTCGTCTGGGCTGTGCTCACGCACCGCGAGCGCCCATTGGGCCACGCACAAGGAGACGCTGACCGGTGACGATCACCCTGGACGTTTCGGCGGCAGTCAACAGCCGCGCCGGGCTGGGGCGCTACGCTCACTCGCTGGCCAACGCGCTCATTGCCGAGATGGATTCGCCGCCTACCCTGTTCTTCAACCGCACCTCCCGGGCGCGCGCCTTCCCCGAATGGGAGCATGTCCCGCAGCGGTCTATCGGGCTGGGCTATAAGCCCTGGCGGATGCTGGTCTGGCTGGGCCAGGTAGGGCGTCTGTCGTTCCGGCGCATGGTGCCGGACGCGACTCTGTTCCACGCCACCGAGCACCTGCTGCTGCCGCTGCGCGGCGTGCCCACCGTGCTCACCGTCCACGACCTGATCTACAAGCTGTTCCCGCAGCACCACAAGCGGCTGAACTACTGGTATCTCAACGTGGCCATGCCGCTCTTTGTCCGCCGAGCGGATGCGATCATCACCGTTTCGCAGGCGACCAAGAACGACCTCATCCGCCACTACCACACGCCCGACCACAAGATCACCGTCGTCCACGAGGCCGCCGCGCCCCATTTCCGCGTGGTGCCGCAGAGCGAAGTCGCCCGTGTGCGCGTCAAGTACGGGCTGCCGGAGCGATTCCTGCTGGCGGTGGGCACCATCGAGCCGCGCAAGAACCTGACCCGCCTGGTCGAAGCACTGAGCCGCCTGCGCCGCGACGATCCGCACCTGGAGCTGGTCGTCGTTGGGGCGAAGGGCTGGCTGTACGATCAGTTCTTCGCCCGCGTGGAGGAGCTTGGGCTACAAGATGCCGTACAGTTCCCCGGCTACGTGCCCGACGAAGACCTGCCCGCCGTCTTCCGCGCGGCGACCGTCTACGTGATGGCTTCGCTCTACGAGGGAGCCGGGCTGCCCGTGTTGGAAGCGATGGCCTGCGGCGCGCCGGTTGTCAGCAGCCGCGAATCGAGTATGCCGGAGCTGGGCGCGGACGTGGCCCGCTACTTCAACCCGTATGATGTCCAGCAGATGACCGACGTGATCGGCCAGGTGCTGAATGATCACGGGCTGCGCGCGCAGATGGCCGCCGCCGGCCCGGAGCGCGCCGCCCGTTTTTCGTGGCAGCGCGCCGCCCGCGAGACGCTGGCTGTCTACCAGCGCGTGATGCATTAGCGCGGTGTCCCCGACCGATTAGGGCCTTATGCTAGTTCTCGCTATGTTGTCTCGATGCTCGGCGTGTTTACCCCTCCCTAAATCCCTCCCCGCAAGCGGAGAGGGACTTGCGCGGCCCGCACTCCTCCTGTCTCCGTTTACGGGGAAAGGGGGCCGGGGGGATAGGGGTAAACCAACCCGGTCTAGCCTAAGGACTGATTAAGGCATTGGAGCACCCCATGAACACCTATCCCTCTTTCTACAATCCCGCCAAAGTTGGGACGCTGACCCCGCCAGACACCGCCGCCGCTATCGCCGCCGGGCTGGCCGCCGGTCTGCCGCCCGCCGAAAGCGACGCCCGCCGTGTGATTCTGCTGCTGGTAGACCCCCAGGTGGATTTCATCCATCCCGACGGCGCGCTGAGCGTGCCGGGCGCTGTGGACGACACGCGGCGCACGGTCGCCTGGATTTACCGTCACGCGGGGGAGATCACGACGATCAGCGCATCGCTGGACAGCCACCTGCCCACGCAGATCTTCTTCGCCACGTGGTGGCGCGACCCTGCGGGACAGCATCCGGCGCCATTCACCGCCATCAGCGCCACCGACGTGGAAGCCGGGCGCTGGCAGCCCGTCTACGAGCCGGCATGGTCGCGCGAGTACGTGCGGGCGCTGGAGACCAGCGCCAAGAAGCTGCTCATGATCTGGCCTTACCACACGCTGATCGGCACGCCCGGCCACGCCATCACCCCGGCGCTGTACGAGGCCATCGCCTACCACAGCGCCGCGCGGAGGGCGCAGCCGCGCTTCGTGCCCAAAGGGTCGCTGCCCAAAACAGAGCATTACTCGCTGCTGGAGCCGGAGGTCAAGGTGCCCGATCACCCGGAGGGCGGGCTGAATACGGCCTTCCTGGAGACGCTGGCGACCTACGACCTGGTGTATGTGGCGGGGCAGGCCAAGAGCCACTGCGTGCTGGAGACGCTGGCCTAGGTCATGCGCGCCTACCAGGATCGCCCGGAGGAGATCGCCAGGTGGCGCGTGCTGACCGACTGTATGTCCTCGGTCGCCCACCCGGAGATTGACTTCGACGCGCTGGCCGACTCCGCCCTGGCGGGCTATGCCGCACGGGGGCTGCACCTGGTGGAGTCCACCGATCCCATCGGGTGATGGGCGCGGGAGCGCGTGCAGAGAAGCACTTTCAATTCGAATTTCGCAATCCGAAATCCGAAATTTCTCCCCCGGTCTTCTCGACGACGACCAGGTGCGACAGCGCCAGCACGCGCAGGGGAGTGCGCTCCAGCAGGTAGAGTGTGTCGCGCAGCCAGCGCCCCAGATGCGGGTAGCGGTAGATGATGTTGTCGTAGCCGCCGAAGATGCGCCCATGATGGACGATGCGCACCGGCAGTCCGTCGAACAGGCGGCGCACGCCGCGCGCCGTGTAGATGCGCACGTGCGGGGCCAGCCGGTTACGCCAGCGATCCGGCAGGTAGTTGATCAGCGGTGTGTTGCCGAAGTGATATTCGCCGCGCCAGAAGTGCCCGTGCTGCTCGACCGGATACCAGCGGTTGGGGCAGAAGAGCACGATGCGCCCGCCCGGCTTGAGCACGCGCACCATCTCGGCGACGGCCCGGCGGTCGTCGGCCACGTGCTCGATCACTTCGTTGGAGAGCACGATGTCGAACAGGTTGGCGCGATACGGAAGGTGTTCGGCGGCGGCGACGAGCGCGTGCGGAGTGTCGGCGCGCGCCTCGCGCACGCGCTCGATCTCCAGGTCGAACGCCTCCACAAACAGCGAATAGCGGCGGCGAATCTGGCTGCTGTACGCGCCGACGCCGCAACCAGCCTCCAGTACCCACGCGCCGGGCAGTCTTGTCCAGTGGCCGATCATGCGCAGTCGGCGCTCCTGGCCGTCGCGCCAGACGTAGCTTGGCTCGCCGCGCGCTGCGGCCAGGCTGGAGGGATGGTGCGCACTCATAGGCTGCGCCTGCTCTTTGGCGGGAGAAGGGTCATTGGCGCACGCGGGCCATTAGGTAGGAGTCCACATACTGCCCGTCGCGCAGGGCGTACTCGCGCAGCGTGCCCTCGACCTCGAAGCCGAACTTCTTGTACAGCGCGATGGCGGGGGCATTGTCGGTGTACACTTCCAGTTCCAGACGGGTGATGCCCATCCAACGCTCGGTAAGTTCTACCGCCGCCTCCATCAGCGCCGTACCCACGCCGCGATGCTGGTAGTCGCCGTGCACCATCATGCCCAGCGCGGCGGTGTGCGCGCGCCGGCCCGCATACAGATGCAGCCCAAGCTGCCCGACCACGATCCCGCCGACCACAGCTACCAGCCCCACCATATCGGCTGGCGGATTCTCCAGGCGGTCGCGAATCTTGTCACGGGAGAAGTAGGGAAGCTGGAGCGTGTGGAAGACGACGTTGCCGCTCTCGCGGATGGCAGCAACGTCCTCCCAGTCATCGGCCTCGATGCCGCGCACCAGGATGTCCAGCCGGGTGACTTTGCGCGTCATGCGCCCCCCTTCCCCGCCGCCGGAGCCTGCGCGCCGACGGGCCGCAGCCGGGCCAGCAGCCAGCCATCTACCACTTCGCCGGCGCGCACTGCGTAGCGGCGCATCACGGCTTCCTGGACGAAGCCATGCCGGGCGAGCATCTCTGCGCGAGCGTTGTCGTCGGCGAAGAGCCGCATCTCAACACGGCGCAGGGCCAGCCAGTTGTCGGTCAGGTCGAGCGCGGCGCGCAGAATCGCTTCCTCGATCTCGCCCGCGCGATAGTCCGCGTGGACGACGATCTGCAAGGTAGCCGTGTGCCGTCGGCGGGGAGCAACCATCACGCGCAGCCAGGCCAGCCCGACCACCCGCTCGCGCCCGCTGGGAAGCATGAGTTCGGCGACGAGCGTGTGCGTGCCAGCAGGCGGGTTGGTCAGGCGTTCGCGGAATGCCTCTTCGCTGGCATAGGGCACGTCCAGCGCATCGTGCAGCCCGGTCTCGCTGGCGACGATCGGCTGCAGGGCCATCCAGTCGTCGGCGCGCAGGCCGCGTAGGGTCAGAGTTGGGAAATCGGTCACCGTGCTGCCTCCGCAAACGGCGCGGTGCGCGCTAGAGCGTGTTATGCACTCCGCACGCTCGGCGTGGCGTGCAGGGCACGGCGCATGGGTAGCGCCCTGACCCCACCCTGTAGTCCCTCCCCGCTGGCGGGGAGGCTCCCCTTTCCCTGCTTGCGGGGAAAGGGGCCGGGGGATAGGGGTTGAAAAGTGCATAACACACTCTAGCATCGGGAACGCTGCCAGGACGCCGCGCGCATAGCTTACCCCGCCGCCAGGCTTACGCCAAGTGGGGGACGACTGCCCGGCCAGACTTCGGAAGTCTCGCAGACTTCCGAAGTCTGGAGCTATGACCTCCATCTGCCAGGGAATCACCGGGCCAACACACGGTTGATTCACGCTGCCACGCCAGCTATAATCGCGGCGCGCAGGGCGAGCGAGCCACACTGAGGAGACCATCGTGAGCGTCAAGCTATCCGTCATCATCCCCTGCTACAACGAGGTGGGCACCGTCGCCGAGGTCGTGCGCCGCGTGCGTGCGGTCAACCTGGCTCACGAGATCATCGTCGTAGACGACGGCTCGACCGACGGCACGCGCGACGTGCTGGACCAGATCGAGCCGGGCGACGATCTCAAGATCATCCACCATCAGCGCAACATGGGCAAAGGCGCTGCCGTGCGCACCGGCTTCAAGAACGCGACGGGCGAGGTTTTCTTGATTCAGGACGCCGACCTGGAATACGACCCGCGCGAGTACCCCGTGCTGCTGCGCCCCATCGAGGAAGGGATCGTCAAGGTCGTCTACGGCTCGCGCTTCCTGGGCGGACCGCGCAAGGCGATGTTCTTCTGGAACATGGTCGCCAACCGCACCCTCACGTTTGTCACCAACCTGCTCTACAACGCCATCCTCAGCGACATGGAGACGTGCTACAAGGTCTTCCGCGCCGAGGTCATCCGCGACATCCCGCTGCGCTCGCGCCGCTTCGACTTCGAGCCGGAAGTGACGGCCAAAGTGCTCAAGCGCGGCTATCGCATCTACGAGGTGCCCATCTCTTACAACGGGCGCGAGTGGGAAGAGGGCAAGAAGATCACGTGGAAGGACGGCGTCATCGCCCTGTGGACGCTGATCCTGTACCGCTTCACGGACTGACCCGCGCCCGGCGCGGACGGCGAGCGTCGCTTACCCTGCCGGCGCTCGTTGTGCTCCTGGCGCTGGCGCTGCGGATTCTGACCCTGGGGATTGATGCCCGCTTCCACCCGGACGAAGCCCTGTTCGCGGCCCAGGCCCGGCTGATCAGCCACGAGGGGGACTGGCTGCTGCGCTCCACCGACCTGGACAAGCCCCCGCTCACCCTCTACATTACGGCGCTGAGCTTCCGGCTGCTCGGCCCGACCGAGTTCGCCGCCCGCCTGCCCAACGTCCTGCTCAGCGGGCTGAGCGTCGCCCTCGCCTACCGGCTGGCGCAGACGCTCTACCGCGACCGGACGGCCAGCCTGCTGGCGGCGCTGCTGTGCGCGCTCTCGCCGTACCTGCTGGCCTTCGCCCCGACCGCCTTCACCGACGGTCAGGCGACGTCCTGGGTGCTGCTGGCCGCGCTGCTGGCCGCCCGCAACCGCTGGGGATGGGCCGGCGGCGCGACCGCCCTGGCTTTCGCCGCCAAGACGACCGCGCTGTGGGCGGTGCCGCTGATCGTTGCGCTCGGCCTGGCGCGCACGGCTCGCCCCGCCTGGCGCGGGCGCGATGTGCTCGCGCGGCTGGCACGCTACGCGCTCCCTCTGCTGGCTGGAATCGCCTTGCTCGTGCTCTGGGACCTGGGCCGCACGCCGCGCAGCTTCTTCAGCCTGGGCTACGCGCGCAACAATCCAGGCCGCCTGATCCGCTCCGACGAGCTATGGCTGCGCCTGGAAGCGTGGGGGCATTGGCTCGGTTTCGCCACAGAGTCGCCCGCGCTGAACGCGCTGCTGGCCGCGCTCGTCCCGGCGTGGCTGGCGACGCGCCTGGCCCATCGCCTGCGCACCACGTCAGGTGCATCTGGCGTGTCTTGTGGGCGAAATGCCCCTCCCCCCGCCCCCCTCCCCGGCAAAGCCAGGGAGGGGG
>CAYNHD010000168.1:0-8587 GCA_964396775.1 uncultured Thermoflexus sp.
GGCCGGGGGATAGGGGCGTTCTGGCAATCGCCCAACAACTTGTTCGTGGACCCTTCGCCGGACGCTGAGTCGCCGGGGGCTGAGCCGCGCAGTATACTTGGACGTGCAGCGTCGGCTTCGCGTGCCACAGAGAGGATTTTCCCCGTGAGCGACAGTCAGGCAAAGCCCCTCCGCGTGATCAACAGCGTCGCCCCGATTCGCATCTGCGACAACGGCGGCTGGACCGATACGTGGTTTTCGGGGCATGGCGAAATCTTCAACATCGGCGTCTACCCCTATGTCGAGGTGCAGATCAAGGTTTTCCCGGTCGGGGCGCGCCAGCATCGCATCATCCTCTACGCCGAGAATTACGGCGATGTCTACCCGATTGCGCCGGGCCACAACGAATGGGATCGTCACCCGCTGCTCGAAGCGGCGATTGAGTACATGCGCGTGCCGGACGACATCGCCCTGCACATCACCGTCTATTCTGAGGTGCCCGCCGGCTGCTCAACCGGCACGTCTGCCTCGATTACCGTCGCGCTGATCGGCGCGCTGGATCGCCTGACGCCCGGCACCATGACGCCGCACGAGGTCGCCTACGCCGCGCACCGCGTCGAGACGGAAATGCTTGGCCTGCAGAGCGGCATCCAGGATCAGCTTTGCGCGGCCTATGGCGGCGTGAGCTTCATTGAGATGTTCCAGTACCCCTACGCCACCATCTCCAGCATTCAGGTGCCCAATTCAATCTGGTGGGAGTTGGAGCGGCGTCTGGTGCTGGTCTTCGTGGGCAAGGCGCACCAGTCTTCAGCGGTGCACGAGCAGGTGATCAAGCGGCTGGAAGCGGGCGGCCCGGAGCATCAGGCGCTCGACAAGCTGCGTAAGACAGCGGAGATGGCCCGCGACGCGGTTTACGCGGGCGATTGGACTGCGCTAGGGCGCTCGATGAGCATCAACACGGAGGCGCAGGGCGAGCTACACCCGGCTCTGATCAGCGCCGACGCACACCGCATCATCGAGGTCGCCAAGGCCAACGGCGCGATTGGCTGGAAGGTCAACGGGGCGGGCGGCGATGGCGGCTCGATCACGCTGCTGTGCGGCCCCACTTCCAGCGAGAAGCGGCAGATGATCCAGGCCATCGAGCAGGCCAACCCGATGTTCAAGGTTCTGCCGATCTACCTCAGCCGCTTTGGGCTGCGTATCTGGGAATGAGAAAGAACGGGTTTTGAGTCAGGAGTCCTGAGTCGGGAGCCGTGAACTGCCCTTCGCTCCTGACTCAGGACTCACCACCCCCATCATCCAGGTTTCCCTTCACTTCCCCGCCGGAACCGACGCACTGTCCGGGTCGAGCAGCAGCACTTTCAGGCCGTTGAAGGTCTGAATCTCAAGCACCTGGAGGCGGTAGGCACTCAGCCATTCGCCCATCGCCGACAGGCGCGGGTCGAACGGGTCGAAGTCGGGCATCAGGCCCAGGCGGTGCACGTCCTCGTTCGGGTTGCGGTAGACCACCCACAGCCGGTCGGCGGTTTGCTCTAGTGCGCTGGTATCAGCGATGTCCGATAGCAGAATCATGTCGGTGTCTTCAACCTCATCCTCGCCCGCCAGGTACGGCGCGGACTGCTGGTAATAGCGCGTGAAGGCCTCGAACGTGTTATCGCGCTCCAGCACAATGGCGTCGCCGTCCTCAACGCGCTCAGCCACATAGGCCGCCGCATCACGCCAGTCGTCGCGGTGATAGCTGCCATCCACGAACGAGAACAGCACGGAATACAGGCAGGTGACGATGATCACGCCCAGCGCCACGCGCCACAGGCGCGGCGAGAAGCGCGCCCATGCCTGGATCATGAGCAGCAGCAGCGCCGGCAGCATGGCCATGAAGTAGCGATCCACGTAGATGGAGACAATGAGTGTGGACAGCAGAAAGATAAAGGCCAGCGGTCCGACGATCAGCCACATCCAGAAGAAGTTGCGCTCGTCGCGTTGGCGGTCGCCCAGCGCGTACCCCAGTCCGAAGATGATGCCCAGCGTGGCGATCATCAGCCCCGGCACCATCGCCCACTTGAACACGCCATCGTAGCCGAGCGTCATGTTCCACAGCGTAAGGGGGATGTCGCGCAGCGCCGGGCGCGGAATCCAGTACGAGGCCACCGGCGGCGGGTTGTGCAGCACCAGGTACGTCCAGGTGAGCACCGGGACGGCAGCGAGTGCCTGAGCAGCGAACCAGCGACGGAACCAGCGCGAGTGCGTCCGCCAGCCGAAGACGAAGATCATCGCCTGCGCGCCGAGCAGAGCCACCGCCGTGAAATGGGTGGCGTAGGCGATGGTGCTGGCCCCGGCAAACACGCCCCACACCAGCGGCGAGCGGTTGCCGCGCGCCATCTGCAGGAAGGTGTAGGCGATCACCACCGACAGCACAAACACAAGCGAATAGGGCCGGGCCGTGCGCGACAGCCAGACGTGGAAGGGGTTGACGGCCAACAGCGCCCCTGCCCACAGCGCCATCTCCGGGTTGCGGTACAGGCGCAGCACCGCCCCCATGAGCAGGGCCACGCCCAGCAAGCCGAGCAGCGCCGACGGCAGCCGCAGCAGCGCCTCGGTCGTGTTGGGAAAGAGGCGCAGCGACAGGAAATAGATCGGCGTCTGGTTGCCCGCCGACATGATGGACTTGAGCGACTCCCGGAAGGGGGCCTGGGCGCGGATCGCCGTCAGCACTTCGTCCGTCCACAGGCTGGCCCCGCCCAGGTTCCACAGGCGCAAGACCAGGCCGACGACCATGATCAACAGCGCGCCGGCCAGAAAGTAACGAGGCCCCACCGTCACCTGGCGTCCGAAGCGCGCATCGGTCTCATAGATTCTTCGCGCGCCAGCGACGGCCTGGCCGGCCTCAACCGCGTGCAAACGCATAGTTCCCCCGTCAGTACGAACTATGGCCCTACCCACTCTTACGCATCCGCGCGAGCAGAGTTGCTCAGAGACCGTTTGAAAAGGCCTGCAACCCCACCCTAAATCCCTCCCCGCCTGCGGGGAGGGACTTCAAGAGCAGTCCTTGCTCCCTTCCCTCGCTCGCGGGGGAAGAGCCGGGGATGGGGGTAAAGATACCTCTCAAACGGCCTCTCAGAGCGCCGCGCACACGGCTTGTGATCATTGTACCACGTCTTCTGCCGTGTTCAGCCCGCGTCCCTTAACCGGCCTGTTAAGGCCAGCATGGGCAGCTTGAGCGGCTATTGTGCCTGAATTGCAGGGCTTGTCAAGTCACAGTCGGCGCTTATCATCGAGGGCGGCGCGTGCTATAATCTCGCACGTGTCACGGCGACAGAGCCTCAGGCTTGCTCGCCGGGCGGGACAGGGTACGGCGGGCAGCAGCCTGGCCGGCCCCTGTCGTAGAGACCCTGGCGCACCCGCGACCAATGGAGGAGTTGATGAACGACTATCTTGTGGTGTTGGTGACGGCTGAGTCTGAGGCACAAGCCAGGCGCATCGCGCGCCGCCTGCTACAGAACAAGCTGGCCGCCTGCGTCAACTTCGTGCCCATGGAGTCCATGTTCCTGTGGCAAGGCGCGATCCAGGAAGAGGAAGAGGTCTTGATGATCATCAAGACGCGCACGGAGACCTTCGACGAGCTGATGTCGGCGGTCAAGGTCACTCATTCCTACGATACGCCGGAGATTATCGGGCTGCCGGTCGCCATCGGCTCGCGCCCGTACCTGAAGTGGATTGACGATGAGGTTACCGCCTGACTCTCAGCCCTCGCACGCCGGGCGGCGGATGCTGCTGGCCTTCGCCCACCCGGACGATGAGTCGTTCGGTATGGGTGGCACCATCGCCTATTACGCGCAGCGCGGCGTGAGCATCAGCCTGATCTGCTCGACCAACGGCGATGTCGGCTCGGTGGACGACGAGCACCTGTCCGGCTACGACTCGGTCGCTGCGCTGCGCCTGGCCGAACTTGAGTGCGCGGCAGGTGCGCTGGGTATTCAAGAGCTGATCACCTTCGGCTACCGCGACAGTGGCATGATGGGCACGCCGGACAACGAGCACCCCGACTGCCTGTGGCAGGCCGACGAAGCGGTGGTCGCCGGGCGCATCGTTCGCGAGATTCGCCGGCTGCGCCCGCAGGTCATCGTCACCTTCGACCCTTTCGGAGGCTACGGGCACCCGGATCACATCTTCATGCACCGCGCGACGACGCGCGCTTTTCACCAGGCGGGCGACCCGGCGGCCTACCCGGAGCACGCCGCCGAAGGGCTGGCCCCCTATCGCCCGGCCAAGCTCTATTACACCGCTTTCCCCCGTATGCCGCTGCGCCTGATGATCTGGCAGATGCGCCTGCGCGGCCAGGACCCGCGTCATATGGGCAGGAACGGCGACCTCGATTTCCAGGCAGTGCTGGACAATCAGCTTCCCACGCACGCGCGCATCCCTGTCGGGCGCTACCAGGCGACATGGGACGCCGCCGCTGGCTGCCATGCCAGCCAGCAGAATCTGCGCCAGTCGCGCAGCCTGGCGGAGATGATCAACCGGCTCATCTTCCGCCACCAGGATTTCACCCGTGCCTGGCCCGAACCGGTGCCCGGCGAGCGCCGCGAGCGCGATCTGTTCGCGGGCGTTGACTGATCTGCCGCCCATTCGTTGCGAGTCATGAGTCTGGAGTCTGGCGAGGACACTGGCCCATATGCCGGACTCAGAGCGTGTATGGAAATCCCCTCACCCCTGCACCCCTCTCCCTCAACGGGGTGAGGGGAAACCCTGTGTCTTGCTCCCCTTCTCCCCTTGGAGGGAGGAGGGGGCGGGGGATGAGGGGAACGGAAAACCGGCCTGCCAAACACGCTCTCATAGCTCATGACTTATAATTCCTGACTCACGACTCCTGACTCACATCTCTGGGGAGGTCTGCGATGCGCAAGTTTATGTTGGTTCTGTTCGGTCTGCCGGTGCTGGCGGCGGCGGCGGTCATCCTGTGGGTGGCGCACAGCCCGCAGCCTACCGAAGCACGCACGACCGGCGGCCTCCTCTTCACCCAGGCCGAAGTCGCGGCGCAGAGCCTGGCCGCCCCTGGCGCTGCCCCACAACTGGACGCCATCACCGACACGACCGCCGGCGCGATGTCTGTGCCGGTGCAACCGCAATTCTCCCGCGAAGCCGTCGCCGACCTCGCTTTGAGCGCGCCGTCGGGGACGGGCGCGGTGCCCCCGGCGGAGGGCGTGGTGCTCGATAGCGCGATGGGTGTCACAGTGGCTCCGCTGGACGCGGCGGCGGGCGTTCCCGCCCCCGACGGCAGCGGTGGCATGACGGCTGTGACGACCGGCTATGAGCAGCGCGTCGTCGAGCTGGAATGGCCATCTCAGTTCCAGGTGGGGCGTGCGGGCGCGCTGCGCGTCACCCTCAAAATGCTGGAAGGCGGCGCGTTGCAGCCGGTAGCGGAGATCGGCGACAACGAGGTGGTCGCCACGCCCATCCTGCTCACCGACCGTTACGCCACCCACGACGCCTTTGTGACGGCCACGCTCTCCGCACCAGACTTCGCGGTGAGCACCGTCACCCCGGCGGTCCAGCAATTGCAGCGCGGCGGTGAGGTCACCTGGCGCTGGACGCTCAGCGCCGACCGCGCGCAGAAGGCGATCATCGTGCTGGGGCTGTCCGTCACCTGGCAGCCCAAGCCCGGCCAGCCGCCCGGCCCTAGCAACGTTGCGCTGTGGAGCCAGACGGTGCAGGTGGATGTTGAGCAGGTGTTCGGGCTGTTCAGCGTGCCGCAGGCCACCGTCGCCGGGACGGTGCTGGGCGTGTTGGGCTTCGTGGCGGAGATGCCGCTGGTGGGCTTCTTCCTGCGCCTGTTCTGGCGCATCCTCTTTGGGCGGCGGCGTGCCCCGCGCCCAACAGATCGCCGCGCCCGCCGTTAGCGGGACGCGCGCCAATCCGGGGTAGGCAGCGGTCTGTTGCAGGGGTATACTGGGCGGTCGTGCCGCTCCCGGCACATCTCGGAAGTAAGCTGGTTGAGGATAGTCACCTGATGCGACGACTGGCCCTGATCATGCTCCTGAGCGGGGCGCTTATCGTTTCCCTGGTGGGGGGCATCGCCCTCGGCGCGCCGCGCCCGGCGGCGGGTCAGAGCGCGCCCACCCTGCCACCGACCAACACGCCCCGGCCTACCGCCACTGCCAGCGCCACGCCGCTGCCGACCAACACGCCGCGCCCCACTTTCACGCCCACCGCCACGCCTTCGCCGACGGCCAGCTTCACGCCGACGGCGACGGCGACCTCTACGCCCACCGTGACCCCGACGGCGACCGTCGTCGGGCCGAGCGAGTACCCGGACAACTTCAACCCGCTCACCGGCCTGCCCTACCCCAGCGAGGAAGCCCGCAACCGCCGCAACCTGATCGTCAAGGTGTCCAACTTCCCTGAACTCGTGCGCCCGCAGAGCGGCCTGGACAAGGCGGACATCGTTTTCGAGTACGAGGTGGAGGGCGCGGTGACGCGCTTCGCGGCAATCTACCGCAGCCAGGGCGCGGAGAAAGTGGGCAGCATCCGCAGCGCGCGCCTGCTCGACCTGGAACTGGTGGATATGTTCCAGGCATTGCTGGCCTACAGTGGCGCGAACGACTGGATTTACAACTATATCCTCGCTTCCGACTGGAAGTGGCGCGCCCTCACCCCGCAGATGGGCGTCAACTGCCCGCCTTTCTGCCGCTTCCCGGAGGAGGGCAAAGCGTTCGAGCACACCTTGTTCGGCAACACGTTCGAGATGTGGGACGTAGCCGAAGAGCGCCAGATCAACGAGGGGCTGCTCGTGCGCGGCCTGGCCTTCTCCGACGTGCCGGACCCCGGCGGCAAGCCCGCGCAGGACATCTTTGTGGACTACTGGAGTCCGCGCCAGGACACGCGCTGGCAATACAACCCCGCCGACGGGCGCTACTACCGCTGGAACAACGGCCTGCCGCACGTGGACGCCATCACCGGCGCGCAGCTTGCCGCCGATAACGTGGTCATCCTCGAAGCCGAGCACATTGACCGGCCCGACATCCTGGACAGCGAAGTGAGCGGCGTGGTGATCGAGACGGTGCTGTGGGGGCGCGGGCGAGCCTGGCTCTTCCGCGACGGGCAGTGGTTCGAGGGCTTCTGGGCGCACAGCCAGGGCAAGGCCGGGCTGTGGCTGCTCTATGCGGACGGCCAGACGCCGATGCACCTCAGGCCGGGGCAGACGTGGTTCAACGTGGTGCGCCCGGTAATGTACGGCGTGGAAGTCAGCGAGCAGCTTGCCGACATGCAGGCGACCGCCGAGGCCATCTACGCAACGGCAACACAGTCCGCCGCCCGCACGGCGACGGCCATCGCACCCTACGTCACGCCATCGCCGACCGTCGCCACGCCCACAGCGGAGTGGCTGCCGTGACGAAGGGGTGATCAGTGGTCAGTGATCGGTGGTCAGTCGTCAACCTGGCACGACCGGGACTGCACCGGACGGGCGAAGCGTGATCAGTTTTCGGTGATCAGTTCAGAACACTGAGAGACCACTTGAAAAGGCCTGCAACCCCACCCTAAATCCCTCCCCGCAGGCGGGGAGAGACTTCAAGAGCAGTCTCTTCTCCCTTCCCTCGCTTGCGGGGAAAGGGCCGGGGATGGGGGTAAAGATACCTCTCAAACGGCCTCTGAGTCTCTGAGGGCCTGCTTGCAGGCCGTTCCGCCGCTCACTGACAACCGGCCACTGATCACTGACAACTGATCACTGACCACTGCCTACTCTCCATAGGGGGGACCCATGTGGGGCACGCTGCTCAACGCGCTCACCGTGCTGCTCGGCAGCTCGACCGGCCTGCTGATCGGCAACCGCCTGTCGCAGCGCATCCAGGAGTCGGTGATGACCGGCCTGGGCCTGGTGACGCTGGTCGTCGGGTTCTCCAACGCGGGCGAGACGGGCAACATCATCCTGCCGCTGCTCAGCCTGATCATCGGCGCGATCCTGGGCGAGTTGCTGCGCCTCGACCTGCGGCTGGAGCAGCTTGCCGGCTGGCTGCAAGGGCGCGTGCAACGCGAGACAGCCGGCGCTGACGCGACTCTTGCTCACGAGCGGCGGGCGCGCTTCATCGAGGGCTTCGTCACCGCGTCGCTGGTCTTTTGCGTGGGGCCGCTGGCGTTCGTCGGCTCCATCCAGGACGGCATGGGGCTGGCCAGCGGCTTCGAGCAGCTTGCCATCAAGAGCACGCTGGACGCCTTCGCTTCGATGGCTTTCGCCGCCAGCCTGGGCATCGGCGTGCTGTTCAGCGTCTTCTCGGTGCTGGGCGTGCAGGGCGGGCTGGCACTGCTGGGCGCGCTGGCCGGGGAGTTCATGAGCGACCCGATGATCAACGAGATGACGGCGGTTGGCGGCCTGATTCTGATCGGGCTGGGCCTGAGCCTGCTGGAGATCAAGAAGCCGCGCGTGGTCAACTTCCTGCCGGGGCTGATCATCGCGCCCGTGCTGGTCGCCCTGGCGACGGCGCTGGGGATCAATATCTACCCGCTGTGAGGGTCCACGAACAAGTTGTTGGGCAATCGTCAGAACGCCCCTATCCCCCGGCCCCTTCCCCCGGCAAAGCCAGGGGAAGGGGAGAACCGCCTGCCAGATCATCCC
>CAYNHD010000169.1:0-3190 GCA_964396775.1 uncultured Thermoflexus sp.
ATGCGCCGTGCCCTGCACGCTACGCCGAGCGTGCGGAGTTCATAACACGCTCTAGTGGGATCACTGGGAAGAATGCGAAGTCTCCCGCTTTGCTCCGCGCGCTCCGCCTCTGCGGTGAGGCTTTGCTCCAAAATCCGGCTGCTGCTCAGGGCGTGCTGGCGGCTTGTGTGGCGCGCTGCTCGCTCAATCCCTGCTCTAGCTGGGTGCGCGTGGTGTCGAGCACGCTCGCGACCGTCGTGCTGATGGCCTCGGCTGCCGCCTGCACCTCGGCGCGCAGCGCGTCCTCGGTGAGCGTGCCGGCGGCGTAGGACTGGAAGGCGTCGAGCGTCTGGCGCACGTGAACCAGGATGGTGTTGTGGGCGAGCATGGCGCATTCTGGGACGGGCTGGGCGGCGATGGCATCGCGCAAGTCCGACAGACGCAGCAGCGCCAGAACCAGCGTGTCCGGCAAACCGTCGAGCGCGGCCAGGCTCTCGTCGCGGAACGTCACGACGAGCGATCCGGCGAGTTCGTACCAGTCTTCTAGCTCGCCTGTCTGGCAGCCGGGCAGCACCGTGCCCAGCGGCTCTGCCTGGATGGTGATCGGAATGCCTGGCGGGGGATCGCTGCTCACCCTGTCGCCGCACGCCGGGAGCAGCAGCCCGCCCAGCAGCGCAGCAACGAGCAGGAGGACGGGCTTCGGGCGCGTCCAGTTCATGGCACGCCTCCGGGAGTGTGCTACCACCATGCTGAGGTAGCTTAGTCCTGAACAGCCTGCGGCGCAAGCGGGAAGCCTGAGCCGGGCTAACGAGCGGGCTGTCAGGCAGTTGCAGGCAGGCCCCTATCCCCCCCGGCCCCTTCCCCCAGCAAAGGTAGGGGAAGGGGAGAGCAGCCAGCCGGAGTCCCCTCTCTAGCTCGGTTGGAGGGAGTAAGGGGGAGGCATTCAGCAAGCACTCTCGGCGTTTCTCTGGTGACAGATCGTCTGTAGTGCCGTCTGAGCCTCAGCCGGTCTCGCTGGGGGCGACCCACTGCCTGCCCACGCACGAGTTGTAGTCCGCGCCGAGGATGATCTCGAAGTCCACCGTGCGGTTGGGGTCGGGCTGGACGACGACCTGATCCGGGCGGATATTGAGCAGCCCGACCAACTGGTTCAGGCTGCTGCCTTTGCTGGCCCCTGTGTAGTCAATGATCGTCGAGGTGGCGTAGTCGGTGCGGTCGGCAGGCCCCCTCGCGGAGGGTGCGAACCCTTCCCAGATCAGCCGGTCGGCGGCAACAACGTCCCAACCGGGGTTGTTTGTGCCGTTGTAGATGGCGATGCGCGCGTTCTCCAGACGCAGCCGGTTTTGAGTGGGCGGCTGGAGGAAGTTGTAAATCAGCCGGTTCATGCCGCCGTCGGGGTGGGGAAGCTGGACGTTAGTCACGCCGTCCGGCGACCAGGCGACTGTCTCGATGTTCTTGCGGAAGAAGTGGTTCTCGATGTCGTTCGGCTCGATGCTCAGCGCCAGCGGGATCAGCGGGAGGATCTCCGACAGGGGCATGTTGGTCTCGACGACCGAGGTAAGCTGGTCGTACAACTGCGGAATCTGGGTGATCTGGCCGGTCGCTTTGGTCTTGGCCCAGATCGCGCGCAGAAGCTGCTGCTGGCGACGGCCCCGGTCGAAGTCAATGGTGTTCTTGCGGCTGCGCGCGTACCACAGGGCCAGTTCAGCGTCCATGTCGAAGACGCCGACCGGCAGCGTGTATAGCTCGAAGTCACTGTCGGTCTCGTTGCCGGGAATGCCGTCGGTGCAGGCCGGGCCGGTGCAGCGGATATCCTGGATCGGGCAGTCCACTGCGATGGTCACGCCGCCGATGGCGTCAATGATCTGCTCGAAGCCCTCGAAGTCCACCATCGCGTAGTAATGCGTCTCGATGCCGAAGTTGTAGAGGATGGTCTGGCGCATCATGCCCCAACTGCCATCCGTCCAGCCGATGGCCTCGCCGTAGCCCCAGGCCAGGTTCAGGCGAGCCATGCCCCAGTTGGGAATGTAGACGAACAGATCGCGCGGCAGAGAGATCATCGAGACGGTGTTCGTGTCGCGGTTGATCGAGACGATGATCATCGTGTCGGTGTGGAACGGGCTGCCCGGCTCCAGGGTGCCATCGTGACCGAGCAGCAGCACGTTGAGCAGTTGGTAGGGCGTGTTGGTCTCGTCGAGCGCGCGCAGGCGCGGCATAGCCGTCGGGATGGCCGTGGGCTGCTCGCGGTTGGGCTGATACTCCGGCGGGTAGTAGAGCGTCGGCGTCGGCAGAAAGACCGGCTCGGTGGGCGCTGGCGTCGGTGTGCTGGTCGGCGTGTTGGTGCTGGTGGGCGGAGGCGTCTCGGTCGGCGGCAGGGTGGGGCGTGGCGTATTGGTCGGCAGCGCCGTCGTGCGCGGGGTGTTGGTCGGCGGGGGCGTCGGTCCCTGAAAGGCCAGCGCGCCGTCAGCCGCCGCCAGCAAAGACGGCGCGACGAGCACTACGGCCAGGGCCAGCGGCCCCGCGATCAGCGCCAGAAAACGGTGTCGAGACAGCATCAGCTCTTCTCCGCGTAGCCTGTCGATCAGGGCGGGGACGCAATGCTCCGCCCGCGCATCTGGCAAGTGTAGCGCGCAGTGACCGGATCGCAAGGGTGCGACGGGCGGGCGTGGGGGAAGAGCCGGTCGGGGCGACTCTCAAAACAGGCGCGCCTGCACGGGACGCCCTTCGTGGGCGAGCAGCCATTCTTTGCGCCACAGCCCGCCCCCGTAGCCGATGAGCGACCCGTCCCCGCCAATAACGCGGTGGCAGGGGACGATGATGGGCACCGGGTTCTGCCCGTTGGCCGCGCCGACGGCGCGCACCGCTTTCGCGTCGCCCAGGGCCAGGGCGATGTCCAGGTAGGTGCGCGTCTCGCCGAAGGGGATGTGCAGCAGCAATTCCCACACCCGCAGTTGGAACGGTGTGCCCTGCAGGTCGAGCGGCACCTCGAACGAGCGGCGTTGCCCGGCGAAGTACTCGGCAAGCTGCTGGATGCACGAAACCATCGGCACGGGCAGGTCAGGCGTGGCGGGCGCGAAGGGCGGCTCGTCCAGGAAGCGCACGGCGCGAATTCCGGCATCGCTGCCTGCTATTTCCAGGACGCCAAGCGGGGATTCGCTGTAAGCCAGCACAAGCTCAGTCATGGTCAGCCCTCGAAGCGCACGCGCACCGT
>CAYNHD010000169.1:3200-4553 GCA_964396775.1 uncultured Thermoflexus sp.
GCAGGTAGTTGCCGGTGATGTCCACGACGGTCAGGCGCAGCCAGTAGTCGCCGGGCGCGAAGGCCGAGGCGTTAACCGTGCCAAGCTGCCCGTTGTAGACCTGCGCCGTGTAGACCTGCAGCGTGGCGAAGTCGGCGTCCGCTGTGCCGCTGCCGGAAACCTGCAGGCGGTAGAACTGGAAGTTGGGGTGCGTCGCCGTGCCATAGACGGCGAACGCGCCGCGCAGCACCGTGCCCGCCAGCGGCTGGCTGATCGTCGCCGCCGGGTTGTCGCAGTTGAAGCTGGGATAGTCGCCGGGCACGCGCGTGGATACACCCACAGCGGACGTAGGCGGGGCGGGCGGCGTGACATTGCTGCCGGGCGGGACGAAGAGAAGCTGCCCGGCGGTGATGTTGTTCGGGTCTTCGATGCAGTTGGCTCCGGCAAGCTCGGCAACCGTCAGCCCAAAGCGCCGCGAGAGATAGGACAGCGTATCGCCGCGCTGCACCACATAGGCGATCCACTCGTCGGGGATGGTGCAGCCGGTGACCGCCGGCGTGCTGGTGCGCTCTCCGCCGAAGGGCGTGATGCTCGGCGTCAGCGACGGGTAAGGCGTGAAGGTGAGCGTCGGCGGCGGGGTGAAGGTGAGCGTCGGCGTGGGAGTGCGCGATGGCGTGAACGTCGCCGATGGCGTCAGCGTGGCCGTCGGTGACGGCGTGACGGTCGGCGAGGGTGTAACCGTCGGAGTCAGTGTGTAGGTTGCTGTCGGCGACGGAGTCTCGGTCGGAGTCTCAGTCGGCGTGTGCGTGGGCGTCGCTGTCGGGCTGGGCGTATCAGTTGCCGTTGGCAGCGGCGTCTCGGTCGGAATGGCCGTAAAGGTTGCGGTCGGCGGCGGTGTGTCGGTCGGAACAGGTGTGGCGGTCGCCGTCGGCAACGGCGTATCAGACGGAATGGGCGTATCTGTTGCGGTCGGCAACGGCGTATCAGACGGGACGGGCGTATCGGTTGCCGTCGGCGAAGGCGTATCCGACGGCGGCGGTGTGTCGGTGACCACGATGATGATCACTTCGGGCGTCGCGGACGGCTCCGGCGTAGCGGTTGGCGTGGGCGGCTCCGGTGTCGGCGAAGGCGTGTCCGACGGCACGGGCGTGTCCGTGACCACGATGATGATCACTTCGGGCGTCGCGGACGGCTCCGGCGTAGCGGTTGGCGTGGGCGGCTCCGGTGTCGGCGAAGGTGTGTCCGACGGCACGGGCGTGTAGGTGACCACGATGACGATCACTTCGGGCGTCGCGGACGGCTCCGGCGTAGCGGTTGGGGTAGGCGGCTCCGGCGTGGCCGAGGGCGGCGTGGTCGGCGTCGGACTGCTGGTAA
>CAYNHD010000169.1:4653-8575 GCA_964396775.1 uncultured Thermoflexus sp.
GTAGGCGGCTCCGGCGTGGCCGAGGGCGGCGTGGTCGGCGTCGGACTGCTGGTAATAGTCGGCGTATCGCTGGGCAGGAACTGGGCGACGGCAGTGCTCGTCGCCTGATCGTCGCTCTCATTGTCTACGGTGCTGCTCAGCGACAGGATGATGCCGAAGGTGAGGGCCAGGGCCAGCGTGCCAATGACGGCGATGGCGACGATGAGTTCGTTGTTGCGGTCGCGGCGGCGATCCATCGCGGCTAAGCCTCCTCGGCGGGGGAATACTGCGTGGTCAGGGGCAGGACGAAGCTAAAGGTGCTCCCCTTGCCGTGTTCGCTTTCGAGCCAGATGGTGCCGCCGTGCGCCTCAACGAGCGCCTTAGCGATGGACAGCCCCACGCCCGTGTCGCCGATGCCCTCGATCAGCGGGTTGTCGGCGCGGTAGAGTCGCCCGAAGACGCGCCGCTGCTCCTCCGGCGGCACGCCGCCCCCCTGGTCGGTGATGGCGACCATGATGCAGTCTGCCGGCTCCGGGAGCATCCCTGTGTCGTCGGCGACCGGCGGCGAGTAGTGGGCCAGGAAGCGGGCGGTGATGGACACCTCACCGTTGGCGGGCGAGGCCAGGTAAGCGTTGGAGAGAAGCTGCATCATCACCTGGTGCATGGCGTCACGGTCGGCGTGCAGGGGTGGCAGGGCGTCGCTCAGGCGCATGTGCAGGGTGATGCCCTTCTCGCGGAAGCGGTTCCCGGCGGCGGTGATGGCGTCCTCGATCACTTCGAGCATGTCAATGGTCGCCGGCTCCAGGCGCAGTTCCTCGGAGTCCAGGCGGGTGATGCTGATCAGGTCGTTGACCAGATGAGTCAGCCGGTCTACATTGGCCTGGACGCGCTGCAAGAACTGGCGTTGCAGCGCGCCGAGGATGCCCACCGATTCGCTGAGCAGTAGCTCGGTGTAGCCCATGATCGAACTCATCGGCGTGCGCAGTTCCTGGGCGATGGACATGACGACTTCGGCGTTGGCCGGGGCGATGGGCTGCGTGTGCCCGCTGACGGCGGCGCTGGGGCGCGTGGCCTGCTGGTGAGCCAGGGCGCTGAGGTCTTCTTTGACCTGCAGAAGCTGCTGCTCCAGGGTCTGGCGCTCACCGGTTAGCTCGTCAATCATCGCTTTCAGGGTGCCTACGCCGTCTGTGCCAAGCTGTCCGAGTAGCTCGCGGTCGCCTTCGGCGCGGGCGAGCAACTGGTCGCGCTCGGTGCGCAGGGCGGTGTTTTCGGCCAGCAGGCGGTCGCGCTCGGCCTCGATAGCCGCGCGCGCCTCACTCAGTTGGCGATGCCGGGTGTTGGCCTGGTTTAGCTCGAACATCACGTCTTCTAGCTCGCCTTGGACGACCGTCGCCTCGGCGATCAGGCGTGTGCGCTGGTCGTACCAGTGATCGCGCGCCTTGAGCAGTTCGTCGCGCTCCAGGCGCATCTGGTCGCGCTGCTTGACCAGGGCCTCTCGGTCGGTCGCCAGGCGGCGCAGGTCGGCTTCCAGGGCGGCAAGCTGGGCTTCGCGCTCGGCTTCGCGCTCCAGCTTGTCTTCCAGCTTCTTACGCTCGGCGATCAGCAGATCGCGCTCTTTGGCGATCTTCTCGGCGCGGGTCTTGTAGTAGTTGCGCTCGTCGGTGAGCTGGCCCAGCGCCTTAGCCACGGCTAACGGGCCGCCTTCAATGCCCAGGGCCTGCAACTGCCCCTGCACGTCGTCCAGCGCGCGCTGCATCTGGTCGCGCTCGGCGGCCAGCCGCGCCTTGTCGTCGCTGAGTTCGGCGAGCATTTCGCGCAGTGCCAGCGGCACGGCGGCGTCTTTGGCGTCGCGGATGTCCTGAAGCTGGCGCTCCAGCTTGGCACGCTGCACCTGCAATTCGTCGCGCTCGCGCTTGAGCGTCTCGATCATGGTGGCGTACACGTCGGCGTCGCCTGCGCCGGTGGCGCTGACCAGCGTCGCCTGCGCTTCCTGCAACGCCCTGGCAAGCTGCTCGCGCTCGGCGGCCAGTTCCATCCGCTCGCGCGATAGCGCATCGAGGCGCTGGGTGATGGACATCGCTTCGTCGCCGTCTTCGAGCAGTTGGGCGACGCGGCTGCGCTCGTAATCCAGCTCGACCTGCAGATCGCGCACCATACGGTTTAGCTCGCCGATCTGCTCCTGGGCCAGTTCCAGGCTGGCCTGCATCTCCTGGCGCACGGCGAGGACGCTCTGCTGGTCGAGCGCGTCGGGCGCGGTGTCCTCGACGATGGCCTTGATCGCCTCGTCTTCCGCCTCGAGACGGGCGCGCTGGGCGGCGCGGCTCAGCGTCAGCAGCCGCGCGGCGACGGGGGCCAGTCCTTCGAGCAGGATGGTCTCGCTCTCGGTTAGCTCGCGGTTGGTGTAGGGCAGGCCGATCAGCGCGACGCCGACCACCTTGCCGGCGCGCAGCAGCGGTTGGATGTAGGCCGGCCCCAACTGGCTGATGTCCAGGCGCGTGTAGAGGTCAACCAGTTCGTCCACGTTGCGGTCGGGCAGCAACGTGCGCTGCATCCGCTCGGCGATGGCTTCGCGCAGGGTCGGCTGCTCGTCGAGGTTGAGGGCCAGGCCGGGGATCAGGCGCTGCTGCACGTGGTCGTAGGCGGCCAGCACGTCGGCCCAATGCCCCTCGTCATGCGTGACCAGCACGGCCACATCCGCCTTGAGCACGCTGGCTATCGCTGTAGCGATCTGGCGCGGGATGTAGTCGGGGTCTTCGTGTTCCAGCATCAGGCCGATGGCCTTGAGCAAGGTCATGGACTCCGAGGTGTCGGCGGGGCGCGCCCGGCCCGCCGGCTGCACCCGCAGTTGGTCCGGGGACACGGCAGCCGGCTGCGGGCGCGAGATGGCCTCGGCGTACTCCGACACCTCGTCAATGGCCGCCGTCAGCCGGTCGAGCACCAGCCGGTAAACGACGATGGTCACGACGGGCATGGCCGTCAAGAAGGCCAGGCGCAGCGCGCCCGACGTGTGCCCGGTCAGATCGTCGCTGGAGATGCGGGCGATAGTGTAACTGTAGCCGATCAGCAGCACGGCGAAGAAGATCAGCTTAAGCGGGATGTCCGCCGTCTGCTTGTAACGAGTGAGCAGCAGCCCGGTCAGGATGAGGATGAGCAGCCCCGGCGCGAACGTCCAGGCGAAGCCGAGGGCATGCCGGTTGAAGTCGTGGCTGGCGGCCAGGTCGTGCCACTGCACCGCCGTGACCGCGTAGGCGGCGACCAGCACCACGGTGAGCGCCCCAACAGCGCGCCACATCGAATGCTCGCGCTTCTCGCTGTCGGCGGCGAGCAGGGCCGCGCCCGCCAGCAAGACGACTTCGGCGTTGACGGCGCGCTCCAGCGGGGGCAGCACGGCCTCGTCGGGCGTGTCGGTCACCAGCGAGTACAGCCCGCCGATGCCCATGGCGATCCAGGCCAGCATCACCGCGCCGAGCAGCGCCGCGTAGCGCCCGGCGGCGCGTTCTCTTGCGCCGCGCAGACGCTGGCCGAGCGCCATAAGCATGGTCGCTTGGCTGATGGCGATGACCGCCAGAAAGTAGATCAGCTCGCCCGTTGGCTCGACGAACAGGTTGAGGAATTCAGGCGCAGAGTCCATACCGTATCCCCTGCAAGCAGCGATCAGCCTTCAGCAATCCAGCGGGGCGCTGACTGGCCGCGTCAGGCCCAGTATAGCACACCCGCCCGCGCCTGAAATGAGCGCGGCGCGCTTGATGGCGGGCGCACGGTGTGCATTATACAGCATCGTGCCGCGCGGCGCTTCGCGTCTCCTCTTGGGGGTGTGTGCAAAACGTGTCAGGTAGAGACGCTGCTCTGCTGCGCCCAGGTTGGCCCCCCCCCCCCGGCGGGGGGGCGCCCCCCCCCCCCCCCCACCCCCCGCGGGGGGGGGGGGGGCCCCCCCCCCGGGTGC
>CAYNHD010000170.1:0-6293 GCA_964396775.1 uncultured Thermoflexus sp.
AATACGCGCAAATGTCATGTAGGGGCGGGTTTGCAAACCCGCCCCTACAAGCGGCTACCGAACATGATCGTCAAGGGGCATCAGGGGCACAGCAGAGCGGCTCCTCCAGTTGACCGGTTTGTATGCACTCGCCAAACCAAGAGCCGAGGGAGGCAATTTCGTGTAGTCAGTATCGCAGACAACGAAGCCGGGCGCTGACCGCACAACCAGGCTGCCCCGTCCTAGCTGCCGCCCCAGGCGCGGATGGTGAGCAGCAGCGGGCGGCCAATGCGCACGTTGCTGTTGGGGTAGATCAGCTCCCAGACGCCGTAGTAACAGCCAAAGGTGCGCGGCGCGGTGCCGGTGAAGAGGAGTGGCGGCGAATCCTCGGCGATGCCGACGCTTTCCTTGATGAAGAAGTTGGATTGCTGCTGGCGAGCGAAGTTGAGGCCGGGGCGCAGGTTTTCCGGGCAGGCCTCGATCAGCGGAGTCAGGTCCACCAGGGGTTCGGGGTACTCGGTCAGCAGGGCGTTGTAGCGCAACCGCACGCCCTCCGGCCAGGTGCAGGTGCTTGTGTTGCGCAGCACAATCTCAAACTCGAAATCGGTGTTGGCCCGGATCAGGCGGACGTTGGCGAAGTCGGTTGGCGACGGCGGGCGGTCGTGTTTGTCCGGGGTGACGACGATGTATTCCAGATCGCAGGCTGCCAGCGTTTGGACCAGGTTCGGCGTGGCAGTGGGCGCCGTCGCCTGCTGAACCATGAGAAACACCGCCGTGCTGGTCAGATCGGGCGTGGCCGTGTGCGTTGGCGAGGGCGCGACCGTGCTCGTCTGGGTCGGTGCCGGCGTGGCGCTGGCCGTGGGGGACGGCGTGGGTGACGGCATTCGCGCCGGCGGCGGAGTCTCGGTTGGGTTGAGCGCGGCGACTGGCGCGGCGGTGGTTGCAGCGGCGACCGGCGACTCAACTTCGCTCAGTGTGGGGGCGGCGGCGGGTGCGCGGCCATCCTGCCCGAAGGCGGTCAGCCCGGTCACAACCAGCGCGATGACCAGCACTGCCAGGCCCACCACGCGGGCATAGCGCGGGGCGCGCCGGTCGGAGGCCGCGCTGCCATTGGGCGGCAGGTCTGCTGGCCCCAGGATCGGCGTATCGCCGTCCTGGTACTCGGTTGGGGCGACCTGCCCGACTTCTCCCGCCGTCGGACCATCTGCGGATGCGGCGGCCAACCTGAGCTGCCCCGACAGGTCGAGCGCGTCCAGGGCAGCGGCGAATTCGTGCGCGGTCTGGAAACGCGCGTCCGGGTCTTTTTCCAGCGCGCGCCAGATGATCGCTTCGAGGTCGGCGGGGAGGTCTGGCACGAACTGGCGCGGCAGCGGTAGCGGCTCGTTGACGTGCTTGAGGATGATGGCCAACGGCGTGGTGGCGTCGTAGGGCAAGCGCCCCGTCACAAGCTGGTACAGGATCACCCCGAGCGAGTAGATGTCGGATCGTTCGTCACCCGCCTGGCCGAGTCCCTGTTCGGGGGCCATGTAGGCCGGGGTGCCGATCATGCCGCCGCTGGCGGTGATGTGCGCGCCGGTGACGATCTTGGCGATGCCGAAGTCGGTGAGCACGACGCGGCCATCTTCGTCGAGCATGAGGTTGGCGGGCTTCACATCGCGGTGGATCATCTTGCGCTCGTGGGCGTAGGCCAGCGCGTGCGCCGCCGTCTTGATAATGCGCACGGACTCGGCGATGGGCAGGCGGCTGCCCTCCGCGCTCAGATCGAACAGGCGATCCTTGAGCGTGGGGCCGTTGATGAACTCCATCACCATATAGTAGCTGTCGCTGTCGGCGTCGTGCTCGAAGTCGTAGACCTGGACGATGTTAGGGTGCTTGAGCCGGGCGACGCTGCGCGCCTCACGCTCGAAGCGTTCTTTGAACTCCGGGTCGTCGGCCAGAAAGGAATGCAACAGCTTGATCGCCACATAACGATCCAGGGCGGCATGGTAGCCGCGATAGACTTCGGCCATGCCGCCGCGACCGATCCGGTCAATGACTTCGTACTTGCCGAGGTTGCGTTTGGACACGTCAGTTCCATCCCCATCGGGATCGGGGTGGTCAGCGCCAGGCCGACCATGCCCGCCAGCGACTAAGTATAGCCAGAAGTAGGGCTTGTCCCAAGCGGTGGGCGCGCTGCGGGTCCACGAGCAAGTTGTTGGGCAATCGTCAGAATGCCCCTATCCCCCGGCCCCTTCCCCCAGCAAAGCCAGGGGAAGGGGAGAACCGCCTGCCAGATCATCCCCCCTCTAGCTCGGCTGGAGGGGGGACTGAGGGGGGAGGCGTTCAGTGAGCGTTCCTGAACTTCCTTTAGCAACAGGTTGCTCGTGCACCTGTGCGCTGCGCTACCCGCTGGACTCTGGCTCTTCTGGCGAGCCGGCGGGCAACAGAGGGGCGTGATGCCGATCCTGCGGTGCCAGGGGATCGTCGTAGTACAGCAGCACGACGGCCTCGTAGCTTGGCCCGGCCTCGCCACCCTCGCGCAAATGGAGAGTGAAGGCCAGATGAAAGGCCATCGCCGCTACGACGCTGGTTGCAGCCACAACTTTCCCCGCGTCGCTGCGGATGGCGATCTCCAGGTTGGGGCGCTCGCGGAAGGGTGTGATGTCCACTTCGACTCTGACACGCCGCCGGTCGGGGTAGAGCACGGCGCGCACGCGCTCGATGCGCACTTCGTCGGGCGGCAGCAGAGGCAGGCCAGGGATCAGGTTCAGGGGGCCGCTGGTCATGGGCGGTGCTCCTCATCAGGGAATGGAGGCTACATCCCGGTAGGACTCGCGGGCGATGACCAGCGGCTCCGGGCGGGCAATGCCGACAGTGTAGCGATTGGGCAGATCGCCAGGCCGGGGCAGCGCGTGGTAAGTCGCGCCAAAGGCGTCCAGGGCGTCCAGCAGCGCGGGCAGGGCGGTTGCCACGCGCGGGTCGGGGTCGTGGAGCAGGAGGATCACTCCCTCCTGAACACACTGGGCGATGAGGTAGGGCTGCTCTGGCGAGGGAGATAGCAACGAACGAAGCCCGCCGGGGCCGTCAATGGCGCGCCAGACCACTACATCGGGATCGACGCGCTGTGCCCACAGCGGCAAAGGGTTGATGTGCCAGCCGCTGTAGTCGTAGACATCGCGCAGCCAGCCCAACAGGTGGCGATAGGCGGCCAGCGCGGGATCATGGGGGAACGATTCCCAGCAGCCGCTCCCCGCGAGCAGGAACAGGTTGCCCTCGGCGCTGTCGTACCCTCCACCAGGACGGCGAAACAGGCGCGGCTGCGCCAGAAAGAGCGCCAGCGCGTCCGGGTAGGGTGCGAGCACTTCGCGGATGCGCAGTTCCGTTTCCAGGTAGAGCCGGGCCAGGTAGGAAGGCGCTGGCCGGGCATCGAGCGTGGCCCCGCCCTGGTGAAAGAGGTGGTTGCCGATGCGATGCCTGGCGCGCAGCATACGCGCCAGCACACCTCCTTCGGCGTCACCCGTGTTGCGCCCGTGCACGAAGAAAGTGGCCGGGATGCCCCGCTCGTCCAGGAGATCGAGCACGTCCAGCGTAGGGCCGCGCTCGCCTTTGGCCCCCTCTGTCTCAACGCCGTCGTCGAAGGTGAGGTAGACCGGCACATGGCCGAGCGTGGCCGCAGCGCCCCGCGCGTGCGCCGACCTGCTGCGATGGGTGAACCAATGCGCGCCCAGCGTGCCAACGGCGGTCACAAACTGGCGGCGGGTCAGGGGGTGGAGTGGCAAGGCGGTTTCTCTCGGCGCTGGTTATGGCTGGGCGGCGCGCGCCTGCGCCTCGCGCAGCGCGGCGACGGCCTGCTCAAGCTGGCTGGCGGGCACCAGCAGGTGATCGCGCTCGAAGGCGGAGAAGGCGAGCACCGTCACACTTGCGTCGGCAAGGGCGCGGCTGACCAGCGCCAGGAAGCCAACCAGATCGAGCGCCAGCGGCAGGTCGAAGGTGATCAGGCGGAAGGGGCCGGCGGCGCGGTAATCGGGCAGGCGCGCCTTGAAGCCCTGCCAGTCCTCCTCCGGCAGCACGAGCGTGACCTCATCCTTGTCCACGACCAGGGCGCTGAACGGCTCGCCGATCTCGGCCAGCACGCCGGCGGCGGCGGTGATCGCCGGGGCGGGCAGGTGGATCAGGGCGTAATTCACTTCGTCTGTATACAGCGCGGCGCTGGCCAATGCCTGCTGTGCCGGGTCCATGGGCTGCGTCCTTTCCGTGTGCGCTATAGCTGCTCGTCCGGCCCGACGGGTAGCATGGTCAGGCCAGAGATGACCTTCGGGTAGAAGTCGGTGCTCTTCTGCGGCATCGGCTCGCCCTGCGCGGCGACTGTCCTGATCTGATCCAGGCGTGTGGCGCGCAGAAAGAAGGCGAAGTTGCCACGGCCCGCGTCTATGCTGGCGACCGGCTCGTGCGGGTCGCGGTGGTAGCGGATCATCGTCTTGTCTTCGATGCCGCGTGCGGGCACCCCGGCGACCTGTTCGATGAGAATCTTGTGCAGCACGCTGACGCTGAGTTCTTTCCACTGCGGCGAGTGATCGCCGGCGATCAGCGTCTGCGCCAGGGCCGCCTCCTTGAGCGTGAGCACGTGGAAGCCGGTGCCCGGCCCGCCATAGAAGCCAAAGGCGTGACCGGCGGGGTCGGCGTTGACCTGGGCCAGGCACGCCTCCAGGCTGGCGACCGGTGCGACGGTGAAGGCTTGCGCCGCCCGGCGCAGCACGTCCCCCGCGCTTCGCTCGTTGAACTGGCAGATTTCGCGGTGAGTCGGCAGGACGACCAGGCCGGGATCGTCCATGCTGACCAGCGTCGCCTGGACGAAGTTGAACGCGGCGTTGGGTGGCGCGTTGGGGTGCGCGCGCCGCTGCTGGTCGCGGTAGGTCAGGCCGGTGCTGTAGCGGTGATGGCCGTCGGCGATAATCAGGCCGCGCAGCGGGGCCAGCGCCGACTCGATGGCGGCCAGCGCCGGCGGGTCGGTGAGCGCCCAAAGCTGCTGGCGGACATCCGGCTCGCCCGGCTCGGCGATGTCCACATCCGGCGGGCGGTCGCCGAGCGCGTCCTGCGCGATGCGGTTGACGGCGTTCTGCGCGTCGGGATAGAGGATGAAAATCTGCTCCGTGTTGGCCCCGACGGTCGCCAGCAGGCGCAGGCGGTCCTCCTGCGGACCGCTGTGGGTGCGCTCGTGGGGGAGGATGGTGCCCTCGGCGAAGTCGGTCAGGGCGATGGCGGCGATCAGGCCGTGCCGCGTGTAGGCGCGCCCGTCCACGCGGAATGTCTGGGCGTAAACGTAGAAGGCGGGCTGTTCCTCGCGGCACAGAATCCCTTCGCGCAGCCATGCCTGATAGGTGTCGCGGGCGCGGGTATAGACGTTCGGCCCCTGGGGGCTGGCGGGATCGTCGCCCGGCTGGGGCGGGTTGAGGATGATGCGCACCACGTTGTGCGGGCTGAGCGCCAGGTAACGCTCGCGCAGCGCATCGTCAATCTTGTCGTAGGGCTGGCTGACGACGGTCTGCAGGTCGGCAACGCGATGCCGGTTGAAGCGCACGGCGCGAAAGGGCTTGACAACAGCCATGCTGCGATCCTTTCCCATCGCGTGACGAGAGATGCCTGACTGTGAGCCACGCCGCCACAGCGCGCCCACTGCACTGATTGTATCAGCGGCGGGGCGAGACGGCGAAGCGTTCAGCAAGCGGGGTGCGTGCAAAGGTTGACAGTGGCTTGTCGGGCACCGGACGAGGCGAAGTTCCGTAGGGGCGTATTGCAGTACGCCCCTACGGGGGCGGGCAGAGCAGCACCCTTACCGGAGAGGTTTTGCACACACCCAGCAAACGGCGGGGACGCTCACCCAGGGTATGTTTTCGGTAAGAATGGCAATTTGCGCATTTCGTGTAGTCTGAATTACACTTCAACCATGTCGGCGCGCGCGAAACACACTCCCTGGACTTTCGCCCTGGTGATTGCCCTGTGGATCACCGCTGTGGTGATCGTTCCGCAGGCGCTGCAACCCGCGCAGCAGCAGACGCCCAGTCCGGCCCCCACAACTTCGCCAGAGCGGACGCCGCTGCCGACGGTGGCCCCGATCACCACCGTCCGGCTGTACGAGCTGCTGGAGCTGCCCGTCGCGCTGAACGGCTCCTACGAGAACCCCTACGATCCCGCCGAGATTGATGTGATGGCCGTGTTCCGCCCGCCGGCTGGCGCGGCGCAGCGCGTGCCGGGCTTCTTCATGCGACCGTACCGCGACGCCTGCCTGACAGACTGCCTGGTGGAGAAGCTGGAACCGGCAGGGGACGGGCAGTGGC
>CAYNHD010000170.1:6303-6921 GCA_964396775.1 uncultured Thermoflexus sp.
AGACCAGGTGGGGCGCTGGACGTACACCATCGAAGCGCGTGACAGCGCCGGCATTCGCGCCATTGAACAGGGTACGTTCGATGTCGTGCCATCTGACCACCCAGGTTACGTAAGCGTAGGGCCGACCTCGCGCTATTTCGCGTTCGACAGCGGTGCGCCATACTTTCCCATCGGCCAGAATCTCGCCTGGTCGTGGGACGAGATCGGCGGCATCTACGCCTACGCGCGCTGGCTGGAAGCGCTGAGCGATGCCGGGGCGAACTACGCGCGCGTGTTCATTGACGTGCCCTGGTTCATTGGGCTGGACTGGCCAGGGCCAGCGGGCGATTATGACGCGGCGCAGGCAGCGGCCTGGCGCATGGATTCGCTGCTGCGGCTGGCTGAGGAGCGCGACATCTACCTGCAGGTCGTGCTGGTGTGGCACCAGGTGCTCACCAACAGGGTGGTGCCGCCCGTCGCCATTCCCGATGACGTGCCGCGCCCCCCGCTGCAGGTGAGTTGGGCGCTCAACCCGCTGAATGTGACCAACGGCGGCCCGCTGAGCAGGCCGGGCCTCCTCTTCACGGACGCGGAGGCCAGGGCACTGATCCAGCAACGGCTGCGCTACGCTGTGGCGCG
>CAYNHD010000170.1:6931-8513 GCA_964396775.1 uncultured Thermoflexus sp.
ACCTGCTCAACCAGCGGATGCGGTACATCGTCGCGCGCTGGGGCTACAGCCCGCGCATCTTCGCCTGGGAGTTGGTTGATGTGGTGGATGGCGTGCTGGGCTATTCGCCGTCCCGCGCCGAGCCGTGGCTGCGCGAGATGACGCAGTATTTGCGCGACATTGACCCCTACGATCACCTGGTGACGGTCGGGGCGCGCAACCTCGATGCGATCCTGTTTGACGGCAATGTGCTGGACTTTGTGCCCGTGCACTACTACCAGTCGCGCCCCCTGGTTCCGGCAGAAGACCAGGTTGCGGGCACTGTGCGCAGCGTGGCCGACGCGCTCAGCCGGACGAAACGCCCGGTTTTGCTGACCGAATTCTCACTGAACCCCTGGTTCGAGCCGACGGCAGACGACCCCGCCGGAATCCATGTCAGCAACACGATCTGGGCTGCGGCGCTGTCGGGCGCGGCGGGCGGCGCGATGTCCTGGTGGTGGGATACGTACATTGACCGGCAGAACCTGTACAGCCTCTATGACTCGCTGGCAAGTTTCGCGCGCGACGCGCTGTGGGAAACGCCGGGTCTGGCCCCTGTGCAAGTGCGGCTGGTGGCCAGCGATCCTCTGACCTACGATGCAGTGCGCGTGGACGGGTTCAGCCGCGACATCTTCGCGCCCGTCCCGCCCGATCAGATTTACCGGATCACCGCTGACGGCGCGGTTCCCCCGGTTGAGGGACTCCCCAGCTACCTGTTCGGCGAGCGCAACGCCGAGCGCAGCCGCCCCCAGACCTATGTGATCGCGCCGCCCGTTGACACTGAGCTAAGCATCCATGTGCAGAGCGTTTCGGTAGATGCGCCGGCGGTGCTGGTCATCACCATTGACGGCGCGGAAGTGGCGCGGGTGGACTTCAGCGCGGGCAGCCAGGATATTCTGGTGACGCTGCCGATCAGCGCCGGGGAGCACCTGGTGGTGCTCGACAACCTGGGCGAGGACTGGTTGCAACTGGGCTACATCGAGGTTGCGCGCTACCGCCCGCCCGCGCGCGCGCTGAGCCTGGCCGACAGCGAACGCGGCTACGCGCTGGCCTGGGTGCAACAGCGGGACTACACCTGGGAGTCGGCGGCAGATGTGCTGAGCCTGGAGCCGATCACGTTTGACCTGCTGCTGCCGGACATGCCGACCGGCCAGTACCGGGTTGTGTTCTGGGATGTGGCGACGGGCAGCGTATTGGGCGACGACGCCGTGACCTTGAGCGATCAGGCGGGGGGTGTCTTGCGCATCAGCCTGCCGCCCATGACCTCACCGCTGGCGCTGCGCGCTGTGCGTGTGGCGGGGCCAGAGGTCGCGGAGACCCCGGCAGCCACGCAGTTCGCCACGCGCACACCGCAGATCACGCTGACGCCGACGCCGACGAGCACCCCGTCCTATACGCCAACCGCGACGGCTACGTCCACACCGACGGCAACGGCAACGCTGACGCCTTCCGCGACGCCGACGGCCACGCCGACGGCGACGGCCACTCCCACCGCCTCGGATACGCCGACTGAAACGCCCTCGCCGACGAAGACCGCGACGAGGACGCCCACCGCCACGCGCAC
>CAYNHD010000171.1:0-8427 GCA_964396775.1 uncultured Thermoflexus sp.
CCCTCCCCGCCTGCGGGGAGGGATTTAGGGTGGGGTTGCAGGCCTTTTCAAATGGACTCTCATTCAGGGAGCGCGCCAGTGTTGTGTGTGGAGTCGCTTTCCGCCCCTTCGGCGGGCGGGCGTGGCGTGTTGGTGGGTAGGGGGGTCGGCGCGACCTCGGCGGCGCTGGTGCTGCCGCCCGGATCGCTGACGCCAAGCGTGGGCTGCGTGATCGCCTCTTTGGTTGCCGTCAGCTTGAAGACGGCGGTCGCGGCGTAGTCAGGCGTGGTGGCTCTGGGCGCTGTCGGCTCGTTAATCAGGTAGTACACGCCGCCCACCGCCACCGTGAGGACGACCAGCGCCGCGAGAATGGCGGCGGCCAGCCAGGTGGCCCAGCCGTTGGACTTGCGCCGTCGCCGCGAGACGACGCGCGGCACTGCGTAGGAGATCGCTGGCGGGGAAGGCGATGAGCGTGGCTCGGCGAGGGGCTGCCCGGCTTCTGGCCGGCGCAGGAGCACCCGTCCTGTGTCCAGCCTGCGCCGGGCCGCGCCAGCTTTCAGCCGCTCGGTGAGCGAAGGCTCGGTCTCAGTCATGACCGGCGGCATGGCGGCGCTGCCACGCGCCCCCTCAATGGCGTGCTTGAGGGCGTCCGCCAGCGCGACCGCCGTCCCGTAGCGATTCTCGCGCTTCTTTTCGAGCGTCTTCAGCAGCACGTTCTCCACCGCACGCGACAGCGCAGGGTTGATCGCGCAGGGGGAGGGTGGGCGCTCCGTCACGTGCTTGACCGCCACTGTGTAGGGCGTGTCGCCCTCGAACGGCCTGGTGCCTGTCAGCATCTCGAACAGCACCACGCCCAGCGCGTAGACATCGGAGCGCCCGTCGAGATCGTGCCCCTGCGCCTGCTCCGGCGACATATACGACGGCGTGCCGACTACGCCGCTGGTCGTCAGCGGCCTGGTGTTGTGGCCCAGGATGCGCGCGATGCCGAAGTCGGTGAGATAGGCGTCGCCGTTGGCGTCGAGCAGGATGTTGCTTGGCTTGAGGTCGCGGTGCAGCACGCCCTGGCGGTGCGCGTAGTCGAGCGCCGGCGCGATTTGCAGCACGATCTGCAGCGTGCGCTCCGGGGAGATTGGCCCGGCAGCCAGCAGGTCATCCACCGAGCCGCCGTCCATATAGCGCATCACCAGGTAGGGGATGCCCTCGAACTCGCCGTAGTCGTGCACGGGCACGATGGCGCGGTGTTCCAGGCGCGCGACGATGCTCGCCTCCAGCTTGAAGCGGTCGAGGGACGTGGGCTGGTTAAGGTACTGCGAGGGCAGCACCTTGAGCGCAACATCGCGATTCATCGAGAGTTGGTGGGCGCGGTAGACGGTAGCCATACCGCCCCGGCCAATCTCTTCGAGGATCGCGTAGCCGCCGACTGTCGCGCCGACCGAAAATGCTTCCATAACCCCACGCTGAACCGGCGCGGCGATCCCGCTGCTGGCCCAACCGTGCTTGCTGCTGCCCGCAGGCGAGCGCCGCGCTCATGGTAGGGACTATACACGGGCGGCCTGGAAATCGCTAGAAAACAACAAGCGGCTCCCCTGGCACGGGGGCCGCCTGTCTGTCTCTGGCTAATGGTCGGGCGGACGGTTTAGTATTCCGGCATGGGAGGCGCGGCGGGCTGCTTCTCCTCCGGGATGTCGGTGATGAGGGCTTCCGTGGTGAGGATCATGCCCGCGATGCTGGCGGCATTCTCCAGCGCGCCCTTCGTCACCTTCGCCGGGTCAATGATGCCGGCCTTGATCATGTCCACGAACTCGCCGCGCATCACATCGTAGCCGATGTTGGGGTTGTTCTTGGCTTTCTGCTCGGCCAGCACCTGCTGCTGGACGACTCCGCCATCCAGCCCGGCGTTCTGCACGATGCCGCGCAGGGGCATCTGCAGCGCCTTGCGCACGATGCGCACGCCCGTGTTCTCGTCTTCGTACTCCAGGTTCAGGCCATCGAGCGCGGCCATGGCGTTGATCAGGGCGACGCCGCCGCCGGGGACGATGCCCTCCTCGACCGCCGCGCGGGTGGCACTCAGCGCGTCCTCGACGCGGTGCTTCTTTTCCTTCAGCTCGACCTCGGTCGCCGCGCCGACGCCGATGACGGCCACACCGCCGCTCAGCTTGGCCAGGCGTTCCTGCAGCTTCTCGCGGTCGTAGTCGGAGGTGGAGTTGTCAATCTCGACGCGGATTTCCTCGATGCGCCCCTTGATGGCTTTCTCGTCACCCGCGCCGTCCACGATGGTTGTGTTGTTCTTGTCCACGACGACCTTACCGGCGCGGCCCAGATCAGCGATGGTGACCGTTTCCAGCTTGCGGCCCAGTTCCTCGGTGATGACCGTGCCGCCGCTCAGGATGGCGATGTCCTGCAGCATGGCCTTGCGGCGGTCGCCGAAGCCAGGAGCCTTGACCGCGACCACGTTGAGCATCCCGCGCAGCTTGTTGAGCACCAGGGTGGCCAGGGCTTCGCCGTCCACGTCCTCGGCAATGATCACCAGGTCACGCTTGCCGATCTGAAGCAACTTCTCCAGGATGGGCACCAGGTCGTTGGCCGCCGAGATCTTCTTGTCGTGGATCAGGATGTAGGCGTCCTGGATGATCGCTTCCTGGGTTTCGGGGTTGGTCATGAAGTAGGGCGAGATGAAGCCGCGGTCGAACTGCATCCCCTCCACATACTCCGTCTCGAACTCCAGCCCCTTGCTCTCCTCGACGGTGATCACCCCGTCCTTGCCCACCTTGTCCATCACGTCTGCGATCAACTCGCCGATCTCGCGATCCTGGGCGCTGATGGCCGCCACGGAAGCGATCTCTTCTTTGGTGTTGATCTCGATGGCCATCTCGCTCAGCCGCTTGGAGACGACCTGCGTGGCCGATTCGATGCCGCGCTTGAGCAGCATAGGGTTGGCCCCTGCCGCCAAGTTGCGCAGCCCCTCGGTGACCATGTAGTAGGCCAGGGCAGTGGCCGTCGTCGTGCCGTCGCCGGCGATGTCGTTGGTCTTGGTCGCCGCTTCCTTCAGCAGTTGGGCGCCCATGTTCTCGAAGGGGTTTTCTAGCTCGATCTCTTTGGCGACCGACACGCCGTCGTGGGTGATGGTCGGCGCGCCCCACTTCTTGTCAATGGCCACGTTGCGGCCCTTCGGCCCCAGCGTGGTCATGACTGCTTTGGCCAGCATGTCAATCCCGTTGCGCAGATCGTTGCGCGCCTGTTGATCGAATACTAACTGCTTAGGCATTTTGTGCTCTCCTTGTTTCAGTCGCTCGTGGGTGATGCCGTTCAATGCATGTGGCTGGCGCAGCCCCACACCCGCGTCCAACCCATTGCTGCGATGAGCCAGCAAAGCGATTAGCACTCTCAACAGGCGAGTGCTAAACCGAGCGTGATCTTACCAATGGCAGATCGCACTGTCAAGCACAATTTAGCACTCTGGCCCGCTGTGTGCTAACGATGGGCATTAGAAATGCGTATAAAATTCTCGCGTCTGGCCCGCCGGGGAAGGCTACTGGTTAGCCTCGGTCGTGGAGGGCGGCGTGATGCGCACGCCGCACGACTGCAGGGCATTGGCGAAACTGGCCTGGCGGCGGGCGTCGTCGCGTTCCAGCACAAGCTGGTAGCCCTGCTGCAAGAAAGGCACCGCCAGGTCGCAGCGCCCCAACGCAGCGTGCGAATGGCCAAGCTGGTAGTAATCGTCCGGGTCGGTTGAGCCGAGGGAAATGGCGCGCTCCAGGTTGACGGCAGCGGTGACGAAATCGCCGTCGCTCCATTGCAGCCCGCCCAGGTAGGACAGGCAGGGCACGTTCTCCGGGTCCACGTCCAGGCAGCGCCTGTAGTACTCGTAAGCGCGCTCGACGTTGCCGTTGCGGGTGTGGGCGCTGCCCAGCGAGAACAGCACAGACGTATCGCGCGGGTTGCGTTCCAGCGTGGCCGCCAGCACTTGAATAGCCTGGTCAAGCTCGCCCAGCGCCACGTAGTTGTTGGCCAGCTCGACGGCGATATAGGGTTGGTTGGGTGCGTTTTGCAGCGCCGCCAGATAGGGCTGAACGGCGTCTTGCCAGCGTCCCTGGTTCGAATAGAGCAGGCCCAGGTTGCGGAACGTGTCAGCGACGGCGACGCCCGCCGTGTCCAGTTCCAGCGCCTGATCCAGGTAGCTGCGGGCCACGTCGTACTGGCCCATGTCAATGTAAATCTCGCCCAGAAAGGCGTATGTGGGTGCGTAAGACTCGTCGAGCGCGCGCGCGTGCAACGCCGAGGCCAGCGCCTCGCCATACGCGCCCTTCCAGTCCAACGCCCTGGCGCGTATCGCCCAGCCGTCTGGGGCCAGCGGGTTGGCGTTGATCGTCTTCTCGGCGAAGGCGAGCGCCTGGCTGAGACGGTCGGTGTCCCGCCCGAAATTCGAGGTGATGACCAGGGTGTGGGCAACCTGATAGTGCAGTGCCACGTCGTTGGGGTGTGCCTCGGCCAGCACCGTGCAGTGGCGGATGGCCTGTTCCAGGTCGCCCTGGCGGTAGGCGTTGACGCACTCGATTTCCGCCGTCACGACATCCGGTGTGGCGGTCGGGGTGGGCGCGGGCGCAACCTGTGTCTGCACGGCCTCGGCCAGGTTCTCCAGTTCCGGCAGCACGGAGGTGCGCACGCGCTCGCGCTGCTCCCAGATCAGCCAGCCGGCCCCGGCCAGCACCACGACAAGCAGCAGCCGCCCCAGGGCGCGCCCGGAGAAGAGGCGCAGGTGGCGCTTGTGCCCTGGCCGGTACCGTTTGGGGGTGCGCAAATACATGGGTGCTGCCCTAGAACACGCCGATTGGCTCTGGCGGCGGGACTGCCGTTGGCACTGATGTGGGAATCTCGCTGATGTCGTAGTTTTCGTCGTAGTTCACGCAGAGCATCAGCCCCTCATTGATGAACCCTTTAATGTTCTCGGCGGGGTTCATCTGCAGCGCGTCCTGGAGGATCGGCCATGCCTGATCGCAGCGTGCCAGCAGCGCCCAGGCCAGACCGCGCAGATAGTAGCAGGCTTGCTCGCGCTCCGGCAGCGGAATGCCCTGCTCTTCCTGAAGCCGCGCGCAGGTCTCGAACGACTCGATGGACCCCTCGTAGTTGCGGCTGGTGTAACGCACCATGCCAAGCTGGCGGTGCGCTTCAGGGTAGGTCGGGTCAAGCTGGATCGCCTGCTCGCACGCTTCCTGGGCCAGCGCGTCTTCGCGCATCCCGAAGTAGGTCTCGCACTTGCGCGTGTACGCCTTGACGTTATCCGGCTCCATCGCCAGCACCTGGTCGTAGGCGGCGATGGCCGCCTCGTAGTTGTCCTGCGCTTTGTAGTACACCGCCAGCTCGAAATAGAGCGCGTCGAAGCGCGGGTGAATCTGGATGGCGCGCTCGTACTGCTGGATGGCGGCGTCAAACTGGCCGACGAAGGCCAGGCCCAGGGCCAGCGCGCGCCGGGCATCCAGGCTGTTCTCGTCCAACTGAACGGCTTCGTCCGCCTTCTGGAATGCCTGGTTGGGGCGTCCCGCGCCGCGATAGGCCATTGACAGGTAGGCGCGCGCCTCGGCGTAGTCTGGCGCGAGTTGTTCGGCGCGCAGCCCGGCGGCGATGGCCTCTTCGGGGCGACCATTCTCCAGCAGGGCCAGGCAGAGCAACGCCTGGGCGCGCGCGTTGTTGGGGTCTGTCTCCACCGCTCGCTCGGCTACCTCTAGCGCCTGTTCCGCGCGGAAGCGATAGCTGCGCCCCGCGTAGCTGCGATACACCAGCATCCGGCCATACTCAAAGAGGATGTCCATGTCATTCGGCAGCAGGCGCACGGCTTCGCCATAATGGGTGATGGCGCGCTCGATGTCGCCGACCAGGTAGGCGCGCTCGCCCAACTGCGCCTGGGTGATGGCGTCGAGCGTTGGCGTTGGCTGCGCCCCGACGCTGGCCAGCACCCACTTCTGCACGCTGTTGAAGCGCCAGATGACGCCGATGACAAGCATCATGGCCACTGCCCAGAAGAGCAGCAGCATCCGGCTGCCGCGACGCCGTGCCTGGCGACCGAAGTGGAGATTGGACTTGTCCCGACGGATGTACATGGCTCATGGCTCCGGGGCGCGGCGCTCTGTGGACGGGACGTGCTCCGCGCCCGCTGACGCCTCCGCCGGCAAAAAAAGACCGGCGAGTGCGTGTACCCCCCGGTAGCAAGCATGACGTCCCATTGCGCGCGCCGTGACGATCCTAGCATCACGGTCGTGACCTGTCAAAGTGCGGGCGCGGGGGCGGATTTCACGATGGGGGCGAGATTCTTGAGCCGCAGAGGCGCAGAGGACGCAGAGGAGAATAGCGAGAACAGCAGAGATAGCTCTTTACTTTTCTCCGCGCTCTCTGCGTCTCTGCGGTGACGCTTTGTGCCGAATACGCGAAGTCGCCCAGTCGCGGGCCATTCGCCAGCGGCGGGGAGTCGTGCTATAGTCTTTGCGTGTTTCGCCAGCCGATGGGGACCTCCATGCGCATTCTGATCATTTCCGATATTCACGCCAACCTTGCTGCTTTCGAGGCGGTTCTGCAAGATGCCCAGGGCGATTGGGATTTCGTCTGGTGTCTGGGCGATGTGGTGGGGTACGGCCCCGATCCCAACGAGTGTTGCGACCTGCTGCGCAGCCTGCCGCACCTCTGCCTGGCCGGAAACCACGACTGGGCGGCTTTGGCCCGCCTGGACATTCGCACGTTCAATGCGGACGCGCGCCGCGCCGTCACCTGGACGCGAGAGACGCTCACGCCCGACAACCTGGCTTACCTGGCGGCGTTGCCCACCACGTTTGTGCTGGGCGAGTACACGCTGGCGCACGGCAGCCCGCGCGAGCCGGTGTGGGAATACATCCTCGACCCGCTCATCGCTGCCCTCAACTTCCCCCATTTTGAAACGCCGTACTGCTTCGTGGGACACACGCACACGCCGGTGATCTACCAATTGACCGACGACCGGGGTGACACGGAGGCTGTGCAGCCGCTCTATCGCCAGCCGAAGAACCTGAACGGGCATCGCCTGATCATCAACCCTGGCAGCGTGGGCCAGCCGCGTGACTCGAACAAAGACGCTTCCTATGGCATCCTGCACGTTCAGGAAGCTGTCTTCGAGCACCGCCGCGTGCCGTATCCCATCACCGTCACACAAGAGAAGATGCGCCGCCTGGACATGCCGGAGCGGTTGATCGCGCGCCTGGAGCACGGCTGGTAGGCTCTGGCCGGGCGCACCGCACCAGGAAACGCAGCAGCCGGATGGCGACTCCGGCTGCGTTGATTCAGGGGGACTTTCTGTGGCTGCTCAGCGACCGGGTTCAGGGACGTAGGCGTACAGCCACCAGAACACGTCGGGGGGGTAGGCGGGTTTGAGCGCCTCGTCGGTGATGAAGTCACCTTCATGGAGCAGGGCGCGCAGCTTCTGATCCACCTGCCGGAGGCGGGCGCGCACGTCGTCTTCCAGGATTTCGAGTTCGCTGGCTTCCTCAGCCAGGTGGTGGATGATGGTGCGCTTCTCGGCCTGCGTCGGGTAATTGGCCGCGCAGGGCAGCGCGTCTTCCTCGCATTCGCGCACGAACTGTTCCAGCGCCTCCAGCCGTGCCCGCAACTCGCGCTTGATCTTGTTCTCAAAGTGAACGGCCCAGTTCGCGCGCTCCGCCTCCAGGTTGATGCGCGCATCGTGAAGCAGCGTCTGCTGCTCGGCGCTGAGCCTCTCCTCCAGGCAGGTCAGGCGGTGCAGCCGCAACAGCAGCCCGCCCAGGGTTAGCTTGGGCAGGTTGCCAGCCAGGTACCCGTATAGCTCGTCTTCGTACAGGTAGGGGGTCAGGCTGGAGGCCATCGCCGCCAGAACGCGCACGTCGCGCTCCAGGTTGAAGGCGAGCTTGGGCGGGCGGGTACTCATGCGCTTGGTCCTCACGACTCCGGTCGAGCGTCGGTCACTTGTACCTCTTGATCTGGCGGAAGTTCGGGTTGCCCTGGATGTTCTGGATGCGCCCCTCAACCTCATTGACGTACCACTGGGCGACCCTGTTCCCTTCCGGGTCTACATAAGAGATGGTGGGCGAAAAGCCAAGAATTTCTTTGATCCCGACCAGCAGCGGGGTGATGTCTTCGGCAGAGCGTGTGGTGAGGGTCAGGTAGTCGCCGGGCACCCATTCGAGGGCCAGGGGAAGGGAGCGCCATTCACCTTCCATGCGGAATGGTGGCTCGGTGTGCGTACACGCCAGGTGAAGGGCCGTGATGCGGTTGCTCCAGAAGGTGTGATTGACCCGCTCTTCGATCAAATACGCCTTGTGCTCCGGCTCGCTGTAGAACCAGGTGCTCGCGTTGGTTGCCATAAACTGTATTCGCCTCCTGCAAGCCTACGAGATTCCGGCAGTATCATACCATCAAATCCCACGTGGGGGCGAGATTCTCTGAACCGCAGAG
>CAYNHD010000172.1:0-8380 GCA_964396775.1 uncultured Thermoflexus sp.
ACCAGCGTCTTTGGGAAGTGTCCCCTTTCCTGTTCCTGGTCACGCAGGTACTGCGCCAGTTCCTGTACAACCTTGCGATCCCGGTCGGGGGCGGCCCATTCCTTTTCTAAGTCAGGGGCAGGCAAGGGGCGTTCGTCTTCCAGTTCTTCAAAGCGCACGCGGCCTGTCCGCCGGTCTTGCAGCGCGACAATCTCGCCCGGTTGCAGGAAGGCCCCTTCCAGGGTCACCCTGGATTGAATGGTGATCGCATCGTAGTCTACCAGGTAGCCTTCGCGGACAGCCCGTTCATATTCATACTGGTAGACGATGTTTCCAAAATAGCTCACGGTGTGGAGTGCTGGAGTCGCCGTCAGGCCAATCTTGATCCCATCGAAGTGTTCCAGCGTTTCCCGCCACCGGCCTTGCTCTGAGGCAGTGTATCCCCGGTGACACTCGTCGGCGATGATCACATCGAAAGCGTGAATGGGGATATTGAGTACCATCGCGTCGGACTCGTCGTCCTGATCGCTCCACCAGCTCGATCCTTCCGGCGGTCCGAAGAGATTGAGCGCCATGCGCTGAATCGTGCTGACATAAACGAAGGTATGCCCCAGATCGGGGTTGGTCAGGTACGAGGTCGGCAGGATTTTGGGGTCGAAGCTCTGTGCTTCCAGGTCATTGCGGTGAAACCGCTGGCTATAGACCTCATAAATCCTGTCGAACTTCAAACCCGGTTCGGCCTCGAATTGCGAGAAGGCAAGTACCGCCTGTGCTGCCAGAGCGCGGCGGTCTACCAGGAACAGCACCCGCCTAGCAAAGCCCGACTGCATCAGCCGATAGAGCAGGGCAATCGCTGTGAGGGTTTTGCCGGTGCCGGTAGCCATGGCCACCAGTAGTTTTCGCCGCCCCTGCGCCAGGGCCTCTTCAATGCTCCGAATCGCTTCCCGCTGATACGGTCGAAGCAAGGGGTGATCGACTGGCATAGTTAGAAGTTTGTCTATTGAAGACGTAGTATCCCGCTGCAACATCTCGCGCAGCGCGCTGGGCGTGTGGAACTTCCGCACCTGCCGCGACCGGCTGTTGGGATCTCTCAAATCCCGAAACCAAATGGTGTCTCCGTCGCTGGAATAGATAAACGGAACGCCAAAGCCACAAAAGTTGAAGGGGCTGTCTGTGAGACCGCTGGCGTAACGTTGGGCTTGTTGAAGGACATTTTGAGTGCCAGTAGCCTGTCGCTTAGCTTCGACAATGGCTAGTGGTTCCTCATTGTGAAAGAGCACATAATCAGCAGGGCCGTTTGCCGTGGGATATTCTTTGAGAACGACCAGGCGGCGAGAGATGGGGGCATCGAAGTGGACAATGGGACCCCACCCGGCTTCTCTAAGAGCCCTATCAATAAGTTGCTTTCGCGTGCGCTGTTCGTCGAGTTGCACCGCGGAATTCTCCTGGCCGGCCTCTTGTCGCCCTCTTGGTTCTCAACGTCTATTTTACTGCGGAAGTCTGGCGCCCGGAAATGCATGAACTACGCTGAGCGATGTCCTGATGGACACATATTAGTTGCTCGTGTTTTTGCATACGTGCCGGTCAAGAAGCAGCTAGGACCGGCGCTAATCTACACATACCTGCTGGTAACGCTGAGACTCTGAGCCTACCAATATGACTAAGTGGTTATGGCTGGGCGCCCATGATAATCAATGCTAGCGCAGAGTGGTGGACATGGCTGGAGGGTTGTCTATCCCCCGCATCTCAGCGCATCTGGAGTTGTCATGGTGCGCAGGGCACTTGTGGTTGTTCGTCTCACCTATGTTGGGCGTGGAAGTACGCAGGTTCGGCCAACAGCTAATCCAGTAGTATCGGCCCCGGTCGATGGGTGATGTGCGGTAGATGTTCGCCAGTGTGGCGCGGCGCGGGGCCATGTCCAGCCCTGCGGGCTGCTGCGACGAGTTTCCTCCGGGCTGGCGCCGGGGCGATGGATGAAGCCCATCGCCCCTCACCGGAAACTCGTGCAGGGACAAGCCGACATGGCCCCTGCGGCGCCGCGCGCCGGAGCAGGCGAACACCGCACCTTAACAACCCATCGACCGAACCGGCCCTGCTACGGGTGGACTGCAACAGCCTCACGGCGCTGCGGATTATACGCAGCAGAAGCCCTATCGAGCAGGCGTCCGGTTCGGCGATGAAACCTCCTCCGAAGCTGCACGGCATCCCCGCTGCGCGGTGGGCGCTCCCGATGGTCGTGGACTGCAACGCAAGTTGCGCCGGAAGGGCAAACTGAATGTGGACCGGGGTCCCCGGTGTGTTGGTCACACACCGCCGGTCTGCCACGTCCAGGCCGCAACCGGGAGCGATAGAGGAGCCGGGCAGGGTCTGCTCATTCCCCAACCGCAGGACTTGCCTCTCGTGAAAATCCTGAGTTTTCTCGGAGGTTTCCATGACCCAAACCACAACCATTCCCCAGCCCGTGCTGGATACCTACAATGCGCACTACAACAACCAGACCTATACCGCGTTCAGCACTGCGCTGGCGACAGCGCTGGGTCTGGACGAACGGGTGGCGCAGTTGGAGATGTATGATGAGCGCCACAACCGCATTATGAACCTGTTCATCGACGCCGCGATGGAACTGGTCGGCTCGGAATATCACGCGAGAGCCGGGCAGCGGCTCGGCGAGGCGCTCGGCGCGCTGGACGGTCACACGCCCTGGCTGGTCAGGCTGGCGGTCGAGCATCTCAACCACTTTGTGAGCGACAAACGGCCCTGGGAAGTGCACGAGCAAATCGCCTCCATGGCGACGCTGGCCCTGGCCGAAGCGGCGCGTCGCGCGCTGGTGCGGGCGCTGGACTACGCCGCCTTGCTGCCGGGCTGGCGCGGCACAACCGCGTACTACTGGCTGCTGGCGTCTACCCAGATCATCCACTCCGCCGAGATCGTCTTACGCGAAGACCCCGATGCAGACTACCTGGTCGAGAAGTTCGGCAAAGGCATCGACGGGTTGGGCATGGGTCTCGGCGAAATTGTGCGCTACGGCCATCCCCATCCGGCTATCCGCCGCTTCTGCGAGCGGCTCACCATGCCAGAGGCGGAGGGCGGCCATGACTGACGTCCTCATCCCGCGGCAGTACGTGGGCCGGATGAACGTCGTGGGGGACTGCTTCGTGTTCGGAGCGGCGCTGCACGACAACCGCCCGGTGTATCTGGACATCGCTGGACCGGCGACCTCGGTTGAGGCGGTCTGGGCCAGGCTCGCGCAGGGTAAGGAGGCGCGCATCGTGCCGGATACCGGGGCGAGCATCGTCTTGCAGCCGCCGGAACCGGGGTTGTTCGCCCGGTTTCAGCGCAAAATCGACGGGCTGGGCATCGACCACCTGCTGCTGGTGCACAGAGCCATCACCGAGCCGGTGTATTCCGAGTTGACCACCACCTACATGTTCTTCACCGACAGGGACCAGGCGACCGCCATCCTGGGAGATCACATCTCAAAACTGGTCAAAGTGGCGGTGTTTCCCTCGTGGTTCCCCTACCTGCTGCAACAGGGCCGCCAGGAGCAGTTGGTGCAGCGCTGCACGTGCTACGGTGGCGTGCAGGTGTGGGCCATCACCCTGGACAGGGATGCCTGGACCCGTGTCATCCAGGATGGCCTGGCTTCCGGCGGCATCGCCCTTCCGTAACTCTCTTCTCGTCAGAGGCCCCGTGGTCCCCCCAGATCACGGGGCTTTTTTGTTTTTGGAGGACTCTCATGCCCCGTCTCACCTCCGTCGAAAAAGGCGGTTACTACGCTTTCCCCGCTGAACACCTACCGGCGGTCGCCTCGCTGTTTGCAGCAGCATCAGAGGGCGGGCGGCTGCTCGACCCCTGCGCGGGGGAAGGCCGTGCGTTACAGCATCTCTCATCCTCATGGCACCTGACGCCCTACGCCAACGAGCTCGACGGCGAGCGCGCGGCGGCGTGCCGGGCATTGTTCGGTCCCCTCCAGGCGGTGCAAGGCGACCTCTACACCCTGCGCGCGTCGCTGGGCAGCTTTCCCGCTATCTGGCTCAATCCCCCCTACACCTGGGAGGTGGCCAATTCGGACGACAAACGCCGCGAGTTAGGTATGTTGAAACATGCGTGGAAATGGCTGGCTCCGGGCGGCTGGATGCTGTGGGTCGTCTACGCGCATCACGTCACGGCGGACGCGGCGAGCTTCCTGGCGAAACACTGCAAGACGGTCGAGGTGTGGCGGCTGCCGGGGTTGCACCTGGGCGAGTACGTCCACGTGGTGGTAGTCGCGCAGGAAGGCACGCCACCGCAAGACCCGGCCCTGTTCGCTCAGCACATCCTGCAAGACGCCGCCCATCCGCGCACACTCAGCGTGCAAGACAGCCCGCTTTACACTTTCCCCAAGCTGCGCAGCAAGCAGCGTTTTGTGTTTGCGCCCAAGGTCATCACGCCGGAACTTGCCTTACAAGCAGTCCAGGCCGATGGCGCGCAGTTTGGCGCAGGTTTTCAGCGGCTGCTGGAACCCCCGCCCCCCGTTGAGACCGTGCGTCCGGTGGTGCGGCCACGTGGCGGGCAGCTGGCGCTGGTGCTGGCGGCAGGCTTGTTCAACGGCATTGTCGTGCAGACTCCGGATGGTCGCGCGGCGGTGCGCAGCACGGTCGAGCCGGTCGAGCAGCTGGTCGAAGGCGGTGACGTGGATGAATCCGACGAGACGACCATCGAGCGCGAGGTGTACCGCACCCGCCCGCAGGTGACCATCACCCTGCTGGACGAGCGCGGCCAGGTCACCGACATGAGCGGCGACGCAGCGCTGGTGGACTTCATCGGGCGGCACAAGTCCGCCTTGCTGGACTATCTGGACCGACACTTTCAGCCGCTGTACGACTTCCGCTACGACCACCTCGCTCCTCTGCTGAACCGCGTGCGCATCAAGGGCAATCCGCTCTATCAGACCCAGCGCCACGTCATCGCCGCGACCTATACCGCGCTGCAGCACCGCAAAGGCGTGATTGTCGTCGGGGAACCCGGCGTCGGCAAAACCGCGCTGGGAGCCACGCTGGCGATGGCGCTCCGCCCGCACATGAAGCCCGACCAGGTCGTGATAGTGACCTCACCGCCACACCTGACCGGCAAATGGCAGCGCGAGATCGAGATGGTCGCCCAATCAGTCGGTGTCCGAGTTCACGCGGCCATCCTCAAGCGGGTGGACGAGGTGCGCGCCTTCATGGATGCCGACCTGCCGTTGACGCTCAAGGTGGGCATCATCCCGCGCGAGATGGCCAAGCTCGGCGAAGGCTGGCAGCCTGCGGTCCAGTGGCGCACGGTGCGCACGGCACGTTGGGGCTCGCGTGAAGCGCGTCCTGATAACCTGACCGGCGACCGAATTGTGTCCCTCAAGGTGCCCATCTGCCCATCGTGCAGCGCGACCGTCACCCGCACCAAAAACGGTGAAGCGGTCATCGCCGACGAGGGCTGGCTGGCCCGCGCCCCGCAGAAATGCCCGTCGTGCGGCAGCCCCCTCTGGCAGTTCTCGCGCACCTTCTCCGCGCCGAAAGCGGGGGAGAAGTTCGCCAAACGCAATCCGCGCATGCCGCTGGCCGAGTACATCGCCACTGTGTTCCCTCACCGCGTGTACCTGTACCTGTGCGATGAGGTGCACGAAGCGAAGAGCACGAGCACCGACCAGGGGGCGGCCATGATGACGCTGGCGCAGACCGCCGAGAAAGTGGTCGGCCTGACCGGGACGCTCTACGGTGGCACGGCATCCAGCCTGTACGGGCTGGAGTTCACCTTCAACGCGCGCGTGCGGCAGCACTATCCCTGGGGCGTCAAGGGCCAGGCCGGTTGGGTGCGCGACATGGGGGCGCTGGAGCGCATCGTCGAATACCGCCCGGAGTACGACAAGGGCGGGCACTACACCGGCAAGCGGCGCGTTGAGCAGAAGCCCAAAGAAGCGCCGGGCTGCTCGCCGCTGCTGGTGCGGGAGATCATCGACCACACCGTGTTCGTCGGCCTGCAAGACATCGGGCGGGCGATGCCGGAGTTTGAAGAAATCCCGGTGCCCATCGCGATGGACCCCGACATGGCGCGGCACTACCAGCGCGCCAAAGACCGCATGGGCGCGTACCTCTTCCAGTGTCGCATGGCGGGTGATGCCAGCTTCCTGGGCAAGTACCTGCAAACGCTGCTGTCCTGGCCGACCGCGCCCTTCCGCGCCGAGCAGATCATCCACAAGCGCCGCCTGGACCGCGAGAGTGACGTCTTCCTGGAAATCCCGGTGCACGACATGCCCGGTTTGAGTGAAGATCGGCTGTATCCCAAGGAGCAGTGGCTGGTCGAACTGGTGCGCGACGAACTGGCGCAGGGACGGAACGTGGGCGTGTTCCTGCGACAGACGGGGACGCGCGACATCCAGCCGCGGATTGAGCGCCTCATCCGCGAGCACGTCCCCGGCGCAAAACCGTTTGTGCTCAAGGGCAGCATCGCGCCGGAACGTCGCGAGAGCCTGGTCCGGCAGCAGTTAGAAGCGGGCGTCAATGTGCTCATCTGCAATCCGCGCCTGGTCGCCACCGGGCTGGACCTGGTAGATTTCCCGACCCTGGTGTTCCACGAAATCGACTATTCCTTGTTCACCGTCGTGCAGGCCTCGCGGCGGGCGTGGCGTATCATCCAGGACCGCCCCTGCCGCGTGTATTACCCCTTTTACGCCGAGACGATGGAGAACCAGGCGGTCAATCTCATCGGGCGCAAGCAGCAGGCGGCCAACCTGCTGTATGGCGACACCACCGGCGGCGGTCTGAGCGACCTGACCGGCGCGGAAGGCGGCGGCGACCTGCTGGCCGAACTGGCGAAGGCCATCGATCAGGACGAGAGCGTCACCGACCTGCGCGACCTCTTCGCACGACACGCACAGCAGGCCGACCCCACCGAGAGCGCCTGGTTTGTCGCCGAACCGGAACCGGCGCGCGACATCGCAGGTGAAGACGACGTCATTCGTTTTGGCGTTGAAGAACTCGGTGGCGTGGTAGTCGAAGTGGTGGAGAGCGACGAGCGTGTAACGCAACGTCCCGCACCTATCCCAGCCGCACTACCGCCGCGCAAGAAGGTTCGGCGGCGTAAGGTGGGCATCCTCGACGCGCCCGAAGCCGACGAGCAGCCGATCCAGGTGCCGAACTGGCCCACGCGCCAGCCGGAACCGGTGCCGGTCAAGCCGATGCCCGAAGTCCGGCAGTTGGCGCTGTTCTAGGCGGTGCGCCGTGAATACCGACACGCTGACGTTTTTGGAAGCCCTGTTTGCCCGGTGCGAGCAGGGCTTTCTGACTCTTACTGCTATCCATCCGGACGGGCAGCATCCTGCACCATCACGTCATGTCCCGGTGGGTGATCCGGCGTGTCTTGCACGCACGCTAGATCGTCTCAGTGCTGCCAATGAGCAGGGTTGGGGCGCGTATGTGGCGGTAGCCACTCGCAAGGCGGACCTCGGACGCCGGCGGCGTGGCGGGCAAGACGACCTGCTCGCGCTGCCGGCGCTGTTCGCCGACATCGACCGCCCGCCGGAAGAGGTCTTGCCTGAGCTGTGCGGCTTCCAACCGGCTCCGTCTTGCGTCATAGGTTCAGGCCGGGGCGTGCACGTGTATTGGCTGCTCACCACGCCGACCCAGGATATGCGTCGGGTGAAGTCCGTCTTGCGCGGCTTGGGGGCAACCTTGCACGGTGATGTAATGTCCCCTGCGCAAAGCATGAGACTGGTCGGTACTTGCAACACCAAATCCCAGGCGGGTGGAGCGCTGTGCCGCCTGCTGGAATTCCATCCGGAGCGGCGTTACTCGCTCGACGACTTCGCGCCCTACGCGGTCTCGCCGTGCCAGACATGCTCCAACTCTCCGCGTCAGACAACCGGCGAACTCAACCCGCGCGTGGTGGAGGCATTGGCGGATCTCTTTCTGATGCACGGCTACAAGTCCAGGGGAACCTGGCTCAACGGGCCGTGTGTGTATCCGCAGCGTCACCAGCACGGCGACGCACACCCGTCGTTTGGCTACAATACGGCAAGCGGGTATGGGTTCTGCCATGTCTGCGGCACGCTGCTGACCAAAGACCTGTGTGGCGCAGTGGGGATCGATCCAATGGCCTTGGGCGGGTTGATGAAACCGACGCGCGACACGATACCGGTTCAACTTGCATGTTCCCACGACCAATAGGCAGGGGGGCGCAAGCCTCCCGCCTTTCTTTTTTGTATGGGTGGCGGGAGGTTATTCGTCTGCGTTGGGCGTGCCGCTGCCCAGGGAGGAGCGCAAGACATAGAGCATATTGACCAGCCATTGTTCGGGGCCATGCTCGCGAATGGCTTGCATTGCGGCACGCACCCAGTGTCATGATCGCCACTAAACTCCCCACAATGATCGGAACGAAAATCCCCACC
>CAYNHD010000173.1:0-8364 GCA_964396775.1 uncultured Thermoflexus sp.
CACGAACGCTTGCGGGCGCTGGCCATGCGCCGCCCGGCGGGTCACTCCAATTCTACCATGCTGCGCCTACTGCCCGCCCCGACCCTCGTGAAATACCGGTATATCGGGGTCGTGTGGGTGCACGCGCACAGTGGCTACCAGCATCTCACCCGCGCGCGGCTTTTCGTGCCAAAAGCCGACGCGGGTGTAGTGCACGCCCGCCTCGTTCAGGCAATCCCACACAGTTTTCCCCGGCGCGGCTTTCAGGTGCACCGGTCGGCCCTCAGCGCGTGTCAGATATTCCCTAGTCATGATTCATTCTCCCGGCGCTGTCTGCGCCACTCAACACGCCTCAAGCGTGTCCGTCTCGTCTGGTAGCACTTCGCTCTCGCTGGCGCTGACATGCTCCCCCTTCAGCCAGAGGCGGTACTCTACACGCGCGCCGCCGCTTACGTCGGGGCGCTGGCCCGGTTTGCCAGCCACGCGCACGGTGATATGCGCCAGCACTGCGCGCACAGTGGCGGGCGTGGTCATGTCTGTGCCCGCCGGACGGTAGAGCACGCGCTCGCCTGGCTTGAAGCGCGCGCCCGCGCGCCGCGCCAGCAGCATGAGGTTGCCAGCATCCATCTGGGGGATGTAGAAGCCTCGTGTGTCAGTCATGGCCGTTCGCTCCGTTTCCGTTTGCTGGCCGTACCAGCATACGCGCGGCCTGGCCCAGCACTTCAGTGCGCTGCGCCTTGTCACCGAACGCGGCCAGCGCCAGCGTCACGCGCAATTCGGCGTTTTCGGCGGCCAGGTGTTGCACAGTCGCCTGTAGCTGCTGTACCTGCGCGGTCAGCGCAGCCAGGGCAGCGGCCAAGTCTGCCAGTTCGGGGGCAGGGGCCGGCGGGGTAGGGCGGGCGTAGTGTGCACTGAGCGCCTGCCGGACAACCTCACTGAGGGCCAGCCCCCGACTGCGGTCGGCGCGCAGCCTGGCTAGAATGGCCCTATCCCCTGCCCTATCAGGGTTCAAATACGCATTCAGCCGGTATGTCTTTCTGCCTTGCATGGCCGTACTCCTTTCCTTTGTGCCCGTACCTTCTGTCACGTCGCGGGCGCGTTCGCTGGGGCTAGCGCCCGGCCTATGGCCTGAGCAGCTTGCGCGTCCTGGCCGGCCAGGGCGTGAGCGTATACCTTCAACGTGATGGCGGGGTTGGCATGGCCCAGTCGGGCGCTGACTGCCGTCACGGGCAAGCCCTCATTCAGCAGCAGACTGGCGTGTAGGTGTCTCAGTCCGTGTGGCGTGACGGCGGGCAGTCCGAGTCGCGCGCATTCGCGCCGGAGCGCGGCCTGTACCACGTCATGGCGCAGCGGCGCGCCCCGTCTGGCGCTGGTGAATACAAAGTCGCTGTCCTGCCACCTGGCACCGGCGGCGGTGCGCCATGCGTCCTGCTGGGCTTTCTGGCGCTGTAGGGCGTCAATGACGGCGGGCGGTAGCAGCACGGTACGGACAGCGGCGGGCGTCTTGGGCGTGGTGACGACTGGCGCGCCATTCAGTCGTTGCAGAGTGCCGCTCACCGTGACAGCTACGCCCAGCCCTACGTCGTTCCAGGTCAGGGCCAGCGCCTCACCGAGTCGCAGCCCGGTGCCCAGCAGCAGCAGCCAGAGGGGTTGCAGCCAATGGTCGGCGGTGCCCTCCAAAAAAGTGCCCAGTTCGGCGCGTGTCCAAAGCACCCGGCTCTTTGGCTTGGGTACCGGCCTAAGCACACGGTCGGCGGGGTTGGACGCCAGCCAGCGCCACAGCACGGCCACGTCAAAGGCACGATGCAGAATCACGTGCACGCGCTGGCCGACGGCGGGGGTGAGGCTAGCATAGAGACGTTGTAGGTGGTCAGGAGTGACTTTCTCAAGGCGCGCGTCACCCAACGCAGGGCGGGCATACTTGTCGAAAAACCAGCGGTATTGCGCGACGGTCGTGGGCTTCAAGTCGGGCGCGCCAGCCAGCCAAGCGCCCACCAGGTCAGCGACGGTGCGTCTGCCGGGCGTGGGCAGTGCGCCGTCCCCAGCGGCCCGGCGCTGCAAGTCGCGCAGCTTGTCACGTACCTCACGCTCCGACTTGCCGTATACGGTGCGCCGCGCGCCATTCACTTGAAGCGCGGCCTGCCAGCGCCCATCACGGCGACGAAAGACAGTCCCCTCACCATGCGTTTTCTTGGGCATGGTTTTGCCTCCTGCCACTTGGCATTGCTGTAACATTGCTGTAAAATGCCCGGCGGGGTTGGTTCTGCGCGTCGTTTTGACGGGAGCCGCGTCTACGACGAGGCCGAGAACCGTCTGCACGTGCAGAAGGCGGTGATGGCGCTCACCATGCGCTGAGCGCATGGACTGGTGCGCACAAGCCCGTTTTCCCGTGTACTGGATGTAAGCCGATCAACCGCACGCTCAGGGGGGTCGGCTTTCGTATCCTTTGTCCATCGTCAGCAAGCATTCTTAGGTCCAATAGCGAGGGTACAATGCCATCTGCACGTACTGCGGTCGTCGCCTTCGGCGGCAACTCTCTGATTCTGGATAAGAACAAGCCTGGGGTGGAATACCAGTGGCAGGCCGTGTACGAGACGGCCAGGCACATCGTGGACATGATCCGCGATGGCTGGCGCGTGGTGATCACGCACGGCAATGGGCCGCAGGTTGGGTTCATCCTGCGCCGCAACGAGCTTGCCAACAAGGTCGAGGGCATTCACATGACGCCGATGGATGTCATCGGCGCGGATACCCAGGGCAGCATCGGTTACATGATGCAGCAAGCCCTGGACAACCAATTGCGGGCGGCGGGCATCCGGCGCGGCGTGGTCACCGTGGTGACACAGGTGCTCGTTGACCGTAACGATCCGGCCTTCGAGAACCCCAACAAGCCAATCGGAGGCTTCATGACGGAGGAAGAAGGCAAGCGCTTCAGTGACGAGGGCTGGACGGTCGTTGAGGACGCCGGGCGCGGCTACCGCCGCGTGGTGGCCTCGCCCACCCCGATTGAGATCGTCGAGCTAGACGCGATCAACACGCTGGTCGAAAAGGATTTCATCGTGATCTGCACCGGCGGCGGCGGTATCCCCGTCATCCGCGACGAAGAAGGCAACCTGAAGGGCGTGAACGCCGTCATTGACAAGGATCGCGGCACGGCGCTGCTGGCCAACGGCCTGAAGGCCGACCTGTTCCTGATCTCTACCGCCGTCGAGAAAGTGGCGCTCAATTTCGGCAAGCCCGACCAGAAAGACCTGGATGTGATGACGCTGGCCGAGGCCCGCAAGTACATGGCCGAGGGCCATTTCAAGCCGGGCAGCATGGGGCCGAAGATCGAGGCGATCATCAACTTCCTGGAGAGCGGCGGCCCAATGGCGATCATCACCAGCCCGGAGAACGTGGCGCGAGCGCTGCATGGTGAAACAGGCACGCGCATCGTGCCCGCCTAGAGCGCGGTATGAACTTCGCACGCTCGGCGTAGCGTGCAGGGTATGGCGCATATGTAGCGCACTAACCCCACCCTGTAGTCCCTCCCCGCTGGCAGGGAGACTCCCCTTTCCCTGCAAGCGGGGAAAGAGATCGGGGGATAGGGGTTGGAAAGTGCATCACACGCTCCAGGACGCGGGAGTCTCCCCGGGGAGCGGCGATCCCACGATGGCCAGTTGCGCTGATCGCTGTCTGCTGATGGCTGAGGGCTATTCTCAAGGGAGCGCAACTTGATGTTCGTCTCTGAACTGCGCTGCGCCGTCTGCGGGCGTTCCTACGCCCCGGACGAGGTGGCCTACACCTGCCCGCACTGCGGGCCGGCGGGCACGCTCGACGTGCTCTACGATATCGGGGCGGTGAAGGCGGTGGTGTCGCGCGAGGGCATGGCGCGCAGCGCCGACTCCACGCTGTGGCGCTACCGTCACATGCTGCCGCTGCCGCTTGAGGCGGCGGTTCCGCCGCTGGCGGTGGGCGGCACGCCGCTCTACGATGCGCCGCGCCTGGCCGCAGACCTGGGCCTGGCGCAGGTTTGGGTCAAGGATGATGGGCGCAACCCCACCGGCTCGCTCAAGGATCGGGCCAGCGCGGTTGTCGTGGCGCGGGCGATGGCCCAGGGTATTAAGGTGGTGACCACGGCCAGCACAGGCAACGCAGCGGCGGCCCTGGCCGGTCTGGCGGCCAGCGTGGGGCTGCCCGCCGTGATCTTCGTGCCGGCGTCTGCCCCGGAAGCCAAGATCGCCCAACTGCTCACCTATGGCGCGCATGTGCTGCTGGTGCAGGGCAACTACGACAACGCCTTCGACCTGGCGGTGGAAGCTGCCGAGCGGTACGGTTGGTACAACCGCAACACGGGCATGAACCCGTACACCGTCGAGGGCAAGAAGACCGTCGCCTATGAGATCGCCGAGCAGCTTGGGTGGCAGGCCCCGGATGTGGTCGTGCTGAGCGTGGGCGATGGCAATATCATCAGCGGCGTGCACAAAGGCTTCAGCGACCTGCTGGCCCTGGGCTGGATCGAGCATATGCCGCGTCTGATCGGCGTGCAGGCGGACGGCAGCGCGGCGTGCTACCAGGCGTGGAAGACGGGCGCAGACCCGGCGACCATGCCGCCTATCGCGTCGCACACCGTCGCCGACAGCATCGCTGCCGACCTGCCGCGCGACAGGGTGCGGGCCGTGCGCGCCGTGCGCGAGACGGGCGGGGCGTTCGTCTCCGTCCCGGACGAGGCGATTCTGGCGGGCATCCCCGTGCTGGCGCGATTGAGCGGCGTCTTTGCCGAGCCAGCAGCAGCGGCGACCTACGCCGGGGCGCGCGCGGCGCTGGCCGAAGGGCACATCCAGCCGGACGAGCGCGTGGTGCTGCTGGTCACCGGCAACGGCCTGAAGGACATCAAGAGCGCGATGCGTGTGGCGGGGGTCGGGCACCCGGTGGCCCCGGACATCGCCGAAGTCGAGAAGGTGCGCCAGACGCTCGGCCTGCCAACGTTCCGTTAGGACGGGGTATTCGCGTTGGGGGCGAAGTTCCTGAACCGCAGAGACGCAGAGGACACAGAGAAGAGCAGAAGACGATTCTCTGTATATCTCTGCGCTCTCTGCGTCTTGGTGATCAGCGATCAGTTCTCGGTGGTCAGTGGCCAGGGATCTGCGAGGTGCACTTTCTCTGATCACTGACAACTGATCACTTTTGCGCTGATGCTTTGCTCCCAGATGAAAATGTACCCCCAGGGCGGGCACAGGTCGCGCCAGGGCGGGCATCCGGGTACAATGGTATCAGGTTGGGGCGCAGGATAATGGGAGGCCAATGAGCGCACATCTGGTGATCTCTGTCGTTGCTCCGGTCTATAACGAAGAGCCGATCATTGACGAGCTATACCGGCGTCTAGTCGAGGTGCTGGACAGCACCGGCGAGACCTGGGAGCTGGTCATGGTCAACGACGGCAGCTATGATGGCTCCGCCGCCAAGATGCGCGCGCTGGTCGAACGCGATCCGCGCGTGCGCGTGATCAACTTCGCGCGCAACTTCGGGCACCAGAACGCCGTCACCGCCGGGCTGGACCACGCGCGCGGCGACGTGGTGATCGTCATTGACGCCGATCTGCAAGACCCGCCAGAGGTGATCCTCGAACTGCTGGCGAAGTGGCGCGAAGGGTACCACGTGGTCTATGCCGTTCGCTCGGAGCGCAAGGGCGAGACGTGGTTCAAGAAGTTCACGGCCAAGCTCTTCTACCGCCTGATCTACCGCATTACCGATGTGAACATCCCGGTGGACACCGGCGACTTTCGCTTGATGGATCGCCAGGTGGTCAACGCGCTGAACGCCATGCGCGAGCACAACCGCTTCATTCGCGGGCTGACAAGCTGGGTGGGCTTCCGGCAGACGGGTGTCTACTACGTGCGGCAGGAGCGGTTCGCTGGCGAGACCAAGTACCCGCTGAAGAAGATGGTGCGCTTTGCGCTGGACGCGATCACTGGCTTCTCGTATTTCCCTTTGCAGGTGGCCATTCACGCCAGCCTGGTGCTGGCGCTGATCGCGGTGCTGGCTATCCCCCTGGTGGCCATCCTGCGCCTGACGGGCAGCAACATCCAGTTCGAGGGGCAGGCGACGACACTCGTGGTTCTGCTGCTGGTTAGCTCGTTCCAGTTGTTCTTCTTCTTCATCATGGGCCAGTACATCGCGCGCATCTATGACGAGGTGCGCCACAGGCCGCTGTATGTGATCGCGGACTTATGGGAAAAGCAGCCGGACGAGATGCCAGAGGGGGCAGCCTCTGTACCGGATGAGCATGGGCAGAGTCGTTAGCGTGGAAGAGGTGTGGGGGTGACGGGGAGCGTGCCGCCAGAAGACAAGGGGAAACCCGCTGATGTCAAGCGGGTGCAGGAGTACCAGCGGCTGGTGCTCGAATACGAGGCGCTGGATGAAGAGATTGACGCGCTGATCGCCCAGCATCACGGCGCGACGGAGCACATGCCCGACGAAGCGTACCAACGCTACCGCGAGCTGGCCAACCATCGCGATTACGTCTACAACCAGATGAAGCGCCTGGAACGCGAGATTTTCCCGGACGACGAAGCGCCGTGAGAGTGCTAGACTGTTCGCCGGCGTGCGCGTCCTGGGTGAGTTGTTGCTCTGGTCTCCCTGTTGAGTCTGCCTGCCTCGGCAGGACAAATCACTAACCAAAGGAGCTTGCCTGTGGAAGAACGAAAGCTGATCACCGGCCCGACGTTTGAAGAGATGCTGCACCCGCATCTGATCGATCCAGAGATTCGGGCCAAAGCACATCAAGCGCGGACGACCGATCCCCTGGCGTCCATCAACCTCTTCAACATCTCGTGGCGCGACATCACCAACAGAATCCAGTACGCCGTGCTTCCCCCGCAGCTTACGGGGGTTGACACGCCCATCGCCGTGCTGACGAGCACGCACTTCCCGACGCGCAGCCACAAAGTGGGCGCGACGTATTCGGTGCTGCTGGAAAAAGAGTTGTTCGGCGATGTAGACCCCTGGAAGCACACGCTGATCTGGCCGTCAACGGGCAACTACGGCATTGGCGGAGCCTATGTCGCGGGACGCATGGGCTGCAAGAGCATCGTCATCCTGCCCGAAGAGATGAGCAAGGAACGCTTTGACCTGATCGCGGAATACGGCGCGCAGGCGATTGCCACGCCCGGCTGCGAGAGCAATGTCAAGGAAATCTACGATAAGGTCAAAGAACTGATGGCCTCCGACCCGAACATGCGCAACCTGAACCAGTTCGAGGTCATGGGCAACTACCGCTTCCATTACTATGTGACCGGCAACACGATCATTGACCTGGCGCGCGAGCTGGCCGAGCAGGGCATTGGCAGCGGCAAGGTGTCGGCCTACGTGTCGGCAATGGGCAGCGCGGGAACCATCGCGGCGGGCGACCGGCTCAAGCAGCAGTGGCACGATCACAAGATCGTCGGCCTGGAGCCGGTGCAGTGCCCCACGCTGGCGCTCAACGGCTACGGCGGCCACGACATCCAGGGCATCGGCGACAAGCATGTGACCTGGATTCACAACGTCAACAACATGGACGCGATCATGCTGATTGACGACATCGAGAGCAAGCTAGGGCTGCAACTCTTCGCCGACGAGGGCGGGCTGAAGGCGCTGGTGGATCACTTCGGCATCGCGCAAGAGACGGTGGACTACCTCAAGACGCGGCTGGGCATCAGCAGCATCTGCAATATCTTCGGCGCGATCAAGACGGCCAAGTACTATGGCATGGGCAAGGACGATCTGGTGGTCACGGTGGCGACCGACGGGCTGGATCGCTACGGCAGCGTGATGGACGCCATGCGCCGCGACTATGGCGTTGTGGACGAGACCGAGGCCGTCGCCCGCGTGCGCAGCCTGTTCCACGGCCTGCGCACGGATTACGTGTGGGAAGGCAACTGGGAGAACCGCGCCCGCTGGCACAACCTGAAGTACTACACCTGGGTCGAGCAGCAGGGCAAGACGGTCGAAGAACTCGACGCCCAGAAGGACCCCGCCTGGTGGGAAGCCGAGCAGGCGCGCGTCAAGGACATTGACGCCAAGCTGCTGGAGTACCGGCGGACGGGCAGAATCTGAGCGGCTCTGATCTGCGGTTGACCTCGCTCCCGCCACACGCGGAGAGGGTTCGGATTGCGAATTGCGAATTGCGAATTGGAGAACCCTCCCCCCACTGGCGGGGAAGGGGCGGCCAGGCGGGTGAGAATCGTTGGAAGGGGCGATGTGACGGTGTGTGTGAGAATAGCCCCACCCCTAAATCCCCTCCCCACGTAGTGGAGAGGGGACTTACTGGCAGCCTGACTCCCCCTCTCCACGTTGGAGAGGGGGCCGGGGGGTGAGGCTAGACCTGTCCGCCCCAGAACCCGTGCGGGAGGGGGAAGTGAAGCG
>CAYNHD010000174.1:0-8349 GCA_964396775.1 uncultured Thermoflexus sp.
CAATCAGGCCAAACCGCGCGCCTATTTCCGCCCTGATGTACTAGACTTCCGAAGTCTTGAAGACTTCGGAAGTCTGAATTCGGGCCGGGCGCAGCAGAGCAGCACCCCTACACCCTGCGGGCGCAGTTACCCCTCCTACCCCTCGCGGTAGCTGGTTTCGTCGTCCAGGCCATGTTCCACGACGATCTCGCCGTCGTCCGCCAGCCGGACTTCCTGGTTGCCGCGCTTGGCCTTTTCCCCAGGCAGCCCGTAGAGCGCCAGCAGTTCATATTCCTTCTGAACGGCCCGGTCGGTGGCCTTTTTCGCGGAATAGTCGGCCCCCATGAAGATGGTGCCCATCCCAAACAGCGCCGAGATCACCAGGGAAATCGCCCCCAGCGTCCCGTGCCCTGTGCTCAGCAGGACAACGCCAATGAGCGCCGCGATCACCCCCGTGACCAGGCAGGCCCAGATCATGGCGCGTAGCTCGTATAGCTCCTGAATCTGCTTCTCGCGCCGCTTCAGGTAGTCTTCGTCGAACGGCTGCATACGTCCCTCCCGTCGCCAAATGCGGTCTTAACGTTCTATACGTGCCATGCGGCCATGAGTTGCAGCCCTCCACGAAAAACCCCCGCGCAGAGGCGAGGGTATCATCACCGCAGGGGATGCGTGCGCTCAGTCGATCGGTTCCTTGAAAATGTAATAACGCCCCATGTCGTCGCCTTTGGCGATACACGTCGCCAGGTCTACCTTGAACTCATGCCCGCCGGACACCCAGCGCAGCGCCTCTTGCAGCAGCCCCTGGCCGACATAGCACACCGGGCGGTCGGCCTTGCGATTCCAGCACATGGGGCAGCGTTCCAGTGTGTAGACGTATTTATCGCCGTCGTCGTGCACGTTGGAGACCTGATCGGAGAACTGGTTGAAGATGTTAGCCATCGCCGGCAGGCCAATGCGCAGCTTGGCTGCCAGCGGCAGCACCTTGAAGGCCAGGTCGCCCACGCCCGCCAGCGCCCCAAAGCCGCGCAGTGCGTCGGCGAAGGTCGCCCGGCCCGCGCGCAAGGCCAGCCCGCGCCCGCCGCGCGGCCCGTACATCTCCTCCAGCGCCACGCACAGCGCGGTGAAATAAGCAAAGTCGAACTGCTTGTCCAGGTTCTCAGGTGGATAGTTGTTGATGTATTGAGGCAAGTCCGCCAGGTGCAGAATGGCGTTGAAGCCGTTCTTGCCCATGACCTCTTCGAGCGACTTGAAGATGATGCGGGCGAACTTGTTGGGGTAGTTAAAGCCGCTTGGTTCCGGTGGCATGGTGCCTGACCCTCCGCGAAATGTGCCGGTCTGGGCGGCGCCGCTGAATGGCGCTGGGGATGCCCTCTGCGAGGCACCCGCAGCTTCAGTATACGTCAATTCTGCGATAGCGCCAGAAACAGCGGCGGCGGGGGGCAAAATCACTGAACCGCAGGGGTGCAGAGGGCGCAGAGAAAGAGCGGTTCTCAGAAGCACCCTTGTGAAAGAGCCGAATGGATTCCGCACCATGATAGGGTTATGGGTTGATGGTAGAACGTACTCCCGACCGAGCCGCCTTCACCAACAACCAGAAACCAATCACCAATCACCTCTGCGCTCTCAGCGCTTCTGCGGTGAGGCTTTGCCCCAGAAAGGCAGCGCGCCCCCGGCGCGCGTTGCCCTGATGATCGAAATTGGATTAAGATAGGGCCACTCTCTTGCTGGTGCCAGCGGCTATTCCTGATCGGCGACAGACTGCCATGCGCATCCGCGACTACCGGCCCGACGACGACCCCGCGCTGATGGCCCTGGAGCGCCTCAGCCCGCGCGGGCTGCCTGAGCCGTTCGTCCACTACCGCCGGCGGTTCATTGACCGCGCCGCCCTGTTCGCCGAGCATCACCTGCTGGTCGCTGAGGACAGTGGCGCGGTGATCGGCTGTGTGGCGGTCGGCCTCAAGCAGACGCACGTCGGCGGGCGGGCGGTGCGCCTGGGGTACGTTTTCGACGCGCGCACGCACCCGGCCTGGCGGCGGCGCGGCGTGGCATCGGCGTTGCTCGCCGCTCTCGACGGCGTTCTGTGGGCGCGCGGTGCTGATGGCGTCTACGGCCATGTTGTCGCCTCGAACGTAGCCTCGCTGCACCTCTTCGCCAAGTGCGGCTACCAGCGGCTGCGCCAGTTGATCCTGCTGACCTTCCAGCCGGTCCCGGCAGTGACCCTGCCGGACTGGATGCCGCGTCACCTGGCCGACCCGCTGGCCGACCAGGAGCGTGTGCGCGCCGCTCACGCCGCGCGCGATCTGTACGTGCCAGATGTCGCGTCGCGCGTGGGGGACTACGGCTTCGAGCGGTGGAGCATTGACCTGGGCGACGGGCAGTGCGCCGGGCTGAGCGTCTTCGATCAGAGCTATGTCTTCCAGCAGTGGCCCGCCGAGCTGCCTTTCCCCTCGCCGGAAGTCATGCGCGCGCGGCGGCAGGCCAGCCTGCGCCTGTTCGACGCGGTGGGGGTGCAGCACCCGGCCCTGCTGCAGGCCATCTTCGACACGCTGCGCGACCAGGCGGTTGCCGCGCAGGTGAGCAAGCTGTCACTGCTGCTCGACCGGACGGATCGCGTGCCCGCGTTTCTGTTCGCCGAGGCGGTGGCGCAGATGGACTACTGGATGGTCTTCAAACGCCTGAACGCGGACTGGGTTCCCGACTGGCAGGATGCCCCGATCTACATTGACACGCGCGAGTTGTAGAGGGGGCGCTCCCTCCGGGCCGCCTGTGAATTCTGCGTGAAAATCGCGGAACGCCGCGCAGCCTATGCCGGCTCCGGCTGAATGACAGACAATGGCGTGTCGCTCGCCACTTGGCCCGCCGCCTCAAAATCCGTATACTGCGCATAACCTGAGCCGGTGCGTCTCACAGGGGGGCCGCATGACGCTGCAAGACCTCACGGGGCAGATTTTCGGGCAATACGAGCTGCGCCAGTTGATCGGCGTGGGTGGCATGGGCGCCGTCTATCGCGGCTTCCAGGCGAACCTGGAGCGCGAAGTGGCGATCAAGGTGCTCTCCACCGCGCTCGCCAGCGAGACGGGGTACGTCGAGCGCTTCTACCGCGAAGCCAAGACCGCCGCCGCGCTGGAGCATGCCCACATCGTGCCCGTCTACGACTACGGCATCCAGCGCGACATCAGCTATGTGGTCATGCGTTTGCTCGCCAGCGGTACGCTGGCCGAGCGGGTGCGTTTCTGCCTGGAGCGCGAGCGGTCGCTGCCCGCTCCCGGCGAAGTGGGCGAGTTGCTGCGCCAGGTCGCCAGCGCCCTCGACTACGCGCACAGCCAGGGCGTCATTCACCGCGACATCAAGCCCTCCAACATCATGTTCGACAACCAGGGCAACGCCTACCTGGTGGACTTTGGTATCGCCAAGCTGATGGAGGCGACCAGCTCGCTGACCGGCACCGGCGTGGCGATGGGCACGCCGATCTACATGCCGCCGGAGCAGTGGCGCTCCGAGAATCTGACACCCGCCGCCGACCAGTACGCGCTGGCGGCGACGGTCTACGGCCTGCTGACCGGTCGTGCGCCCTACGAAGCCAGCACGCCCTTCGGCCTGATGCACAAACACCTCAACGAGATGCCCACGCCGGTACACCTGCGCCGTCCGGGGCTGCCGGAGTCGGCCAGCGCGGTGCTGGAACGGGCGCTGGCCAAAGCGCCAGGCGACCGCTTCCCCACCGTGACGGCCTTTGCCCAGGCGTATGCGAGCGCCATCGCCGGGAGCGAAGGCAAGCCGACCGGCTTCTTCACGGTCAAGCTGCCGGAGCGCGCCCGCCTGGAAGAGCCGCCCAAGACACCCTCCTCGCCGCGACCACCCACGCCGCCATCGGGCGGCGCGCCACGCGGCACCCCGCCCGGCGCGGTGCCGCCCTCAGAACCGTCGCTGCCCGCCATGCCGACGGGCGCGGGCGGGCCGGCCCACAAGAGTCCGGTGGTCTGGGCGCTGGCCCTGGGCCTGATCGCGGCGCTGGCGGTGATCGGCGTCCTGGTGCTGGGCCAGGGCGGGGGCGGCGGGGCGGATACCCCGGCGCCCGGCGACCTGACGGGGACTGCGCTTGCTGCCGCGCCGACGCCTACCGAGCTGCCGTCCGTGCCCGCCCTGGTGACGGCGACTCCGCTGCCCTCCAAGACGCCCGAACCGACGGCGACGCCGGAGCCGTCCGCGACGCCGACCGGCACGGCCACCGCGACGGAGACCGTCACGGCAACAGCTACGGCGACGGCCAGTTTCACATCCACTCTCTCGCCGACCGTGCTTCCGCAGGCGGGGCTGGTCGTGCTCTCGCCAACCTATATGCCGAGCGATACGCCTGTCCCGACCGACACACTGACGCCATCACCGACGCCCTCGCGAACGCCCAGGCCCGCAGCCACGCCCTGGCCAACACGCACGCCATCACGCACGCCTCTGCCCGCCGCTACGCCCTGGCCGACGCGCACACCGACGCGGACTCCGAGACCCGCCGCTACGCCCTGGCCGACGCGCACGCCATCGCGCACGCCGCTGCCTGCCGCTACACCCTGGCCGACGCGCACTGCGCCGACAGGTACGCGAACGCCCACAGCGACACGCACGCCGCCTCCTACGCGCACGCCGACACCGAGCGAGCGTTGGGGCATGACCGCTGAGAACGCTGCGGATGCAGCTTGGGGATGGGAAGAGGTGATTCCGGCGGCGTGGCTAAACCCCTCGGCAAACCACGCCCGTTACCTGTTGCGCCTGACACAGGTTGAGACCTTTGTGGGTACGTGTGAATACAGCAAGATGGGTTTCGGCCCTACTACGTTCACCCTGGGGCGTTACCGGGTACGGGTGACCGCGAGCATCACCGACTTGAGCAACCAGGCGTTGCTTGCAACGGAGACTTTCACCACTGGCTCATTGGGCGAGTGTCCTTCGTTTGTCACCCACTTCGAAAACGAGACCAGCCGGGACGATTACTACCCGCCGGATAGGGCGCTGTTTGAGACATGGTTCTCGCGTGTCATGGGCGGCAACATGACCGGCTTGGCGACCATCACGCCCACGCCAACAGCTACTTTTACGCGCACGCCAACCCCGGAAGGGGCAGAGGATGCCTTCGTGGTCGTGACTTCGCCAGCAGGAGCAGAGGTGCGCTCCGAGCCAGGGCGCGAGGGGGCTGTACTGGGTCGAGTTGAGCACGGCGATGGGCTGGCCGTGACAGGTCGCACGGCTGATCAGAGATACTTCCAGGTCCAGTTCCAGGATCAGCTTGGCTGGGTCTTCTGGACGTATGTGGAGTTTGAGGGCGACCTGGAGACTGTGCCTGTAGTGGTGCCAGGAGCGGGGCTGGTCGCCGCCAACACGCCCACGCGCACGCCGACGCCCACGCCCCGGCCAGCGGCATACCCTGCCGGCGCGCCCAACGCGGACTGGACGCCGGTTGTGCGCGAGTTCAATGGCCTGCCGATGGTCTACGTGCCCGCCGGATGCTTCGTGATGGGCAGCACCGACCCGCAGATTGATGCGGCGCTCGAACAGTGCAGAGCGGACTATGGCCCGTGCGAACGAGACTGGTTCACGGATGAGAAACCCCGCTCTGAGGTCTGCCTGGATGCCTTCTGGATCGGGCAGACTGAGGTGACGAACGCGCAGTATCAGGCTTGCGTGCAGGCAGGCGCTTGCAGCCCGCTGAAGGACAGACGTTACGCAGGGAACGCCGACCATCCCGTCGTGTCTGTGGACTGGTTCCAGGCGCGCGACTACGCCGCGTGGGTGGGCGGAGCGTTGCCCAGCGAGGGGCAGTGGGAATACGCCGCGCGCGGGCCGCAGGGCTTGCAGTATCCCTGGGGCGAGGAGTTTGACGATAACCGGCTCAATTACTGCGACGCGAACTGCGCGAACGACTGGCGCCACGCTGCCTACGACGATGGATACGCGCAGACCGCGCCAGTGGGAAGCTTTCCAGCGGGCGCATCGTGGGTTGGGGCGCTCGATCTGAGTGGCAATGTGTGGGAGTGGACCAGCACCCTCTACCGGGAGTATCCTTACCGCGCCGGCGACGGGCGTGAGGACCCGACAAGTGCCGGTTGGGGGCGGGTGCTGCGCGGCGGCTCGTGGAACGACGGGCGCTTCAATGCTCGCGCCGCCGATCGTCTCTGGCTGCAACCGTCTACCGAAGACTCCCACTATGGTTTTCGGATCGTGATGGCTGAGAGCGGCCCCGCGTCGGACTCCGGAGCGTTTGAGGTTGCGCCGGAACCGACCGGCGTGATGCTGCGCGTGTGGGGTCAGCAAACGCCGCTGCGCGCGGCCCCCATCCTCGGCGCTGCCGAAATTGCCCGGCTGCCCGCAGGAATCCGGCTAGAGATTCTTGGGAGGAACGCTGAGGCGAACTACTTCCTGGTGTCGTATCAAGGGCAACAAGGGTGGGTGTGGCTGTCCTACGTCTCTGTGCTGGGCAACCTCGACGCGGTTCCAGTGATCGGGGCGGAGCCGGAGCCGGAGCGCGTGCTGGCGCTGGTCGGACCGCGCGCTGTGATCATCTATGTTGCGCCAGACCTGTATGCGGCCAGGATTGAGACAGTCGAGAACGTCGAGCTACCGATCACGGGGCGCACGGCGAACGGACAGTGGTACCGCGTCGAGTGGCAAGGGCGCGAGGCGTGGATCGTCAACAGCTACTACCTGCGCACCCAGGGCGATAAGAGCACCATTCCGGTGGTCGAAGTGGAGGCGGAGCCAGAGCCGGAGCGCGTGCTGGCGCTGGTCGGATCGCGCGCTGTGATCATCTATGTTGCGCCAGACCTGTATGCGGCCAGGATTGAAACGGTCGAGAACGTCGAGCTACCGATCACGGGGCGCACGGCGAACGGACAGTGGTACCGCGTCGAGTGGCAAGGGCGCGAGGCGTGGATCGTCAACAGCTACTACCTGCGCACCCAGGGCGATAAGAGCACCATTCCGGTGGTCGAAGTGGAGGCGGAGACAGAACCGATCCGTTGCCAGATCACGGCCTCCAGCAACACTCGCCTGCGCGAGGGGCCGGGGACTGATTATGATGTTGTGGGGGTGATGGGCGCTGGAGAGGCGCGCAACGCCGTCGCGCAGTTCCAGGCGGCAGATGACTATGCGTGGTTTCTGCTTGAGGATGGCTCCTGGGTGCGCTCCGATGTCGTTGGCTATGACCCGTCTTGTTCCCAATTGCCGACGGCTCTGTCAGCCCCCCGCCAGATTGCGCCGCCGGATGGCAGCGTCTTCGACTTTTACCCGCGCACAACCACGCTAGAATGGTCATCAGTGCGTGGTGCAGCAAGCTATCAGCTTGAGATTGAGTTCTCATATCCGCCTGACTGGCAGTGGAGTTCTGACTACATCAGCGGCCAGACTGTGGAGGATGCTTCCTTCACCTTTGACTTTGTAGGAGCGCAGCCAGGGCGTTGGCGCGTGACGGCGCTGGACGAGAACGGGACGCCAGGCGCACCCAGCCCCTGGTGGGGTTTTGAATACCTGCGCTGAAACAACGCGGCTCCCACACAGGAGCCGCGCTCGCTTTTTGGGCGAGTACCTCAGCGCCGGGTCAGCGCGCCGGGCGCGGTCGCCTCGACTGCGGCGGGCGCGGTCGGCGCGCGCTCGGCCCCCGCCAGCCGCGCCTGCATACTCCAGGGGCCGGTCCACGTCACCTGCACCTGGGCAAGCTGCCCGCGCCAGTCGCGCGAGTCGTCGCTGAAGAAGACCAGCTTGTTCTGCGGCGTGCGCCCGCGCCACTTGCCCTTCACCTGATCCTCGACCAGCACCTCGACCGTCTGCCCCAGGAACTGCCGGTTGATCTCGGCGACGACCTGCTCCTGCAGCGCCTCCAGCGCGGCGAGACGGCGCTTCTTCTCCTCGGCGGGCACGTCGTCGGGTAGGGTGCGCGCGCTGACCGTTTGCGGGCGCGGGCTGTAGCGGGCCAGGTGCACCTTGTCCAGCTTGAGGTCGGCCAGCAGGTCGTAGGTCTGCTGGAACTGCGCGTCTGTCTCGCCGGGGAAGCCGACGATCACATCGCAGTGAATGGCCACGCCGGGGACGCGCGCCCGGATGCGCGCCACCAGGTCGCGGTACTGCCCGGCGGTGTAGCCGCGCCTCATGCGCGCCAGCACCTCGTCGCTGCCCGCCTGCACGGGCACCTCGATCTGCGGCATGACGCGCGGCAGCTCGGCCACCGTGTCCAGCAGTTCGTCGGTCATCCAGTTGGGGTGGCTGGTCAGGAAGCGGATGCGCTGGACGCCTTCCTGTTCGGCCACGTCGTGCACGATGCGCAGCAGCGCGGACAGGTTCGGGCCGTCGGGCACGTCCTTGCCGTAGCGATCCACGATCTGCCCC
>CAYNHD010000175.1:0-8311 GCA_964396775.1 uncultured Thermoflexus sp.
GTCCCGCGATCAGTTCCGGGTAGGTTGCTGGAGGCGCCGGGTAACTGGCGTCCTAGAGAGATGATCACCACCCGCTCCGGCGGGCACAGAACGCGGCTTACAGGCCGGCTTGGGTCTCGCCCACACAGGAGAACGAGGGTCATGCAGAAGGGCTATCTGGTCTTCAACGGCGGGCAGGCGTTCGTGCCGGAGAGCAAGGAAGCCGACCGCGCCTGGCTGAGGCTGCTGCGCGGCACGCACAGCCCGCGCGTGGTGATCGTGCCGGTGGCGGCCATAGAGAAGCACAAGCGCGTCGCCGAGCAGACGGCGCGCTACTTCAGCCGCCTGAACACCTTCGCCGAGCACGTGATGATCACCGACCAGCGCACGGCCAACACCGAGACCGAGTATGCCATTTTGGACAAGGTGGAGGCGATTGTGCTGCCCGATGGCAGCCCCCTCGACATGGTAGAGCGGCTGCGCGGCACGCACGCCGAGGCCGCGCTGCACCGCGCCCTGCTGCGCAAGGCCGCGGTCATGGGCACGGGGGCCAGCGCCATGGCCCTCGGTGGCGTGATCTGGTTCGCTCACGAATGGCTGCCCGCCCTGGGCCTCGCCCCGCACCTGGCGATCCTGGCCCACCATGACCTGTTCCGCATGCGCCTGCCCCCCGACCGTCTGCTGGATGGCCTGCCAGACGGCGTGACGCTGATCGGCGTTGACCAGGCGGCGACGCTGATCGCGCATCCCGACGACACGTTTCAGGTGGTGGGGCAGGGCGGCGCGTGCGTCTACCGCAGCGCGACGCAGCTTGACGACTACCCGGCGGGGAGCACGTTCAGCCTTGCGCCCGCGTGAGCCTAGAGGATCTCCGGCGGCTGGATGCACCCATCGCTCACCAGTTCCTCTGGCAGCGGGTAGTCCGGCGGGATGCCGGGCGGCGTGACGGGATCGCCCGCCTCAATTTGCGCTGCCACCAGGTAATTGAGCTTGAGCACCTGGGCCAGCAGGTCACCGTCCGGCTCAAACCCGTAAGCGCGCATCACCGCATCGTCCAACGCGGCATGCAGGTCTTTGAGCGGATTCCTCCCCGGCAGTTCCAGCGAGCGATACATATCGCGCAACGTGAGGCGGGCGCTGTTGGACATGCGCGCGCGGCGGAACTCGTGCAAGGCGCGGGCGGCCTCGGCAACGGCCTTGACCTGCTGCGGCGCGGGATGCTGCGGCCAGGGGAAGGTGTCGAAAACACTGTGTGGGGTATACGCTGGTCGGGCGGTCAGAGTGGCTCCTTTCGCAAGCCACCACTGCCAGTGCAAATCTGACTGCAAAATGCCGAAGCTGTAGTCGTCCTCAAAGGCAAATGTCTGAACGCTATCGCCCGGCTTGATCCCAATGGCGACCAGATCGAAGATCGGGCGCTTGCTCACCCGCGAACAGGCCACATAGCGCGTCAGGCCCCGGATCGCCGCATTGCGATCTGTGCGACCACGAAAGTGAAGCCACCACTGGCTGAGCGCATCTTGATGGTCGTGATTGACTTTTGCCTTAGGGTTCTTCGCCAGCAGCGCCCTGTTCCTCTCGATCTCCCGCTGTGCCCTGGCCTGTTTGTCGGGCAGCACCCTCTCCTCAATACGCCAGTACGCCGCTCGGAACCGCTGCGCGGACAGCAGGTCGCGCTCTTCAAAGTCAATGATGAACCGGCTCGGCTTTCCGCCCGGATTGCCCACCAGGTCGTTGCCGATCAGGTAGGGGAAGATCACCTGTCCGCTGGCCGGGTCCTTGCGCATGATCTCTTCCACTTCGGCCAGGCTCAGGATGAACCCCTTGTGTCCCGGCGTCTGCCCCTGGAAGGCGCGTTTGGGGTCGGTGTTGATGCTCAGCACCAGCGCATCGCTCACGTCGGTCTTCTCAGATAGCGCGCTGTTGATCTCCGGCAACTCCACGATACGCCACTCTTCGAGGCCATTACCGTTCTGGCGTTTCTCTGGCCCGGTGTAGAAATGCAGCCGTGCGGGGCGTCTGGGCGGCTGGCCTTTGCTCCAGCACACAATCGAGACGTGCACCGCCGCTTCACCCGACCAGGGCATGGACGACACGGCGTCGTAGATGTGGCCGTCGTTTTCGACAATGTAATCCAGCCCGCCGATGCGCGCGTAGTTCTGGCGGATGGTGTTGGTGCCGACCAGCCCTGCCCGCGCGCCCGGCTCCATCAATTCGTGCGCCTTGCGGAACCAGTAGACGCAGTAATCAGCGTTGCCCGGCACGCCGGGAAAGGCCGCGCGCACCCGGTTGATGTATTCGGGGCTGTGCTCTTGCTTGAGCACTTTGGCCCCCAGGTACGGCGGGTTGCCAATACAGGCGTCGAAGCGCGGCCATTCGGCGAACAGCGCATCATCGCAACGGATGTTGCCGTCCAGGTTGTCAAGCGGGAGCGGAGCCTCGGCCAGATGCAGCTCGTCCACTGCCAGTTTCTTGGCGATGGTCATGGTCACGCGCGCCAGCTCGACGGCGAAATCCTTGATGTCGAACCCCCAGAACTGCCGCGCGGAAACGAATTGAGTTGGTGCGGGCGGCTCGCCCTCCAGTTCCTCAAGGCGATCCAGAATGCGGCGTTCCAGTTTCTTCATTTCGCGGTAGGCGATATACAGGAAGTTGCCAGAGCCACAGGCCGGGTCGAGCACTTGATAGGCGCACAGCTCAGCATGAAGCGCGCGCAACTCCTCGACCGAGCCGGCGGCCTCGATGCGCGCGTTCCAGGGTTCGACGATCACCGGGTCAACGATGCGCTTGATGTCCTGCTCGCTGGTGAAGTGCGCGCCGATTTGATGGCGTTCCTCTTTCTCCATGCTGTCTTCGAAGATCGTCCCGAAGATTGCGGGGCGAATGTCGGACCAGTTCTCGCGCGCCGCCTCGCGCAGGAGACGCAGTTCTTCCGGCCACAAATGCACCGGATCAATTCTGCCGAACAGGCCGCCGTCGAAGTAATCCACGCCCGCAAAGCGTCCAACCGGCTTGACGCCGGGCGTGTTCATCATGAAGAACAGGAGCGTGATCAGATCGTAGGTGTTTTCGTCCCCTTCCAATGACTCTTCGATGATGCGGGTGAAGGTCGAATCCGGCAGCAGGCCAATATCCTCAGCGAACAGGGCCAACATACACTGGAGGATGAAACGCTGTGCGACATGACGCTCGACACCGCGCCGGATCAGGGACTTGAACACCTGCGATAGGCTATGCGCGGCGTTCTTGGTGACATCTACGAGGTTGTTCTGGAAAACAGGGGGCTTTGTTGAGCCAGGAACCAGGAATTCCAGGGCGGCGATGCGTTCGGGCAAGTCCTCAATGCGAACGCAGTCTACAGGATCGTAGAATTGGGTGGGGAACTCGTATATCCAGAATTCATCGAAGTTGCACAGCAATGAATATCTGGGCTTTGTCTCCAGGCTTTTCCAGTATTCTTCGAGTTGGTCGTAATGATTGCCCAGGTGCTCACCCCGTTTCTTCATCTCGATGAGCACCCGTCCTGGCAAGACATAATCAGCGAAGGCGACCGCCGCCCGCCCGCTGCGGTGCGTGCGGACGCGCTTTTCGTAGCGGCCCCCGGCCTCCAGTGCGCCCTTGTACCCGAAGGCTAGAAACAGGCGGTCGAGGAAGATCTGCGCCTCGCCTTTTTCGTCGCCTGTGCAGTACTGCCGCCACCAGTCTACAAACGCCTCAAGCTGCTCTTTGACGCTCATCATCTCACTGCAATTCGCTGCTGGCTGCCCGCCAATAAGAAGAGCGACCTGGTATCCGGTCGCTCTCATGGTAGCACAACAAACGTTCTATAGCCACTACACCACGATACTCACCATGCCCCGGTCGGCGATGAAGATCACCTTGCGCGCGGGCTTGCCGTCCATGTGTCGCTTCGCCCCGTCGGACTCCAGCGCCAGGCGCTTGGCCTCTTCCTCGGCGATGCCGGCGGGCACCTGGATGCGGTCACGCACCTTGCCGTTGACCTGCACGACCAGCGTGATCTCCTCTTCGGCGGCCAGCGCCGCGTCGTAGGCGGGCCACGCCTGGTTGTGGACGCTGTACGGCCCCCCGACGCGCGCCCACAGTTCCTCGGCCACGAACGGTGTGAAGGGGGCCATCAGGCGCAGCATTGTCTCGACGGCTTCATCCCAGGCCGCCTGGCTCACCCTGCCTTCGCGGGCGGCCCTTTGCAGGCTGTTCTTCAGTTCCATCAGCCCGGCCATTGCCGTGTTGAAGCTGAAGCCCTCCAGCCCATCAGAGACCTTCTTGATCGTCTGGTGCACCTTGCGGCGCAGATCGCGCTCGGCGGCGGAGTCAGGCGTGCCGGAGGGAGCGCCCTCGTTGACCAGCGCCCATACGTCGTGCAGCCAGCGCACCACACCGAAGATGCCCTTGCTGTCCCAGGGGCCACCCTGATCCCAGCGGAAGGCGAACATCAGGTAGGCGCGCACCGTGTCCGCGCCAAACTCCGCGACCAGCTCATCCGGCGCGACGACGTTGCCCTGCGTCTTGGACATCTTCTCCACGTCCAGATGGTGCCTGATCTGGTTGATCGTCGCGTCTGGCCCGAAGCCGGGGATGTCGAAGGTCGTGTCCTTGTCCGTGTCCACCACGAACTCGCGCCCGTCGGGGGTGCGCACGTGCAACGTGGTTTCGACGCGATTCAGCACTTCGCCCGCGACCTGCGTCTCGGTGACCGGCACGCCGTCCAGCGACTCGACGACCTGCACGCTGGCCGCGTCGAACTTGCCGCCCGCGAACGCGCCGCGCGCGATGATCAGGTCGCCGTCGCGCGGCTCGCCCAGGATCATGCCCTGGTTGAACAGGCGCAGCATTGGCTCGTCGAACATGCCGGTCGTGTCGCGCCCGATGGCTTTGGCCGCCTCTGCGGTAGGCTCGAAAATGCCGCAGTCGCGCATGGCCTTGGTGAAGAAGCGCGTGTACATCAGGTGCATGGTCGCGTGCTCAATGCCGCCCGTGTACTGGTCAACGGGCAGCCAGTACGCGCCCTCGGCGGGGTCGAACGGGCCGCCGTCGTAGGCCGGACTCAGGTAGCGGTACTGGTACCACGACGAGCACATGAAGGTGTCCATCGTGTCGGTCTCGCGTGTGGCCGGGCCGCCGCACTGCGGGCAGGTCGTATGCAGGAAGCCCTCATGGTATTTCAGCGGGCTTTCGCCAGTGGGCATGAAGTCCACGTCGTCCGGCAGCAGGATAGGCAGATCAGTTTCTGGCACGGGGACGATGCCACACGCCGGGCAGTAGACGATCGGGATCGGCGCGCCCCAGTAACGCTGGCGGCTGATCAGCCAGTCACGCAGGCGGTAGTTGATCGCTGCGTGGCCGATGCCTTGCTCCTCCAGCCAGCGCGTCACCACGCGCACCGCCTCGTTCTTGGCTCCGTCGTGGCTGGCCGTGGCCGGCGTCCCGTCGAACTGGGCGCTGTGGACCATGACGCCCTCGCCGGGCCAGGCTTCGGTCATCCTGTCCGGGTCCAGGTCGGACATGCCTTCTGGCTGGATGACGATGCGGATGGGCAGGTTGAACTTGCGGGCGAACTCGAAGTCGCGCTGGTCGTGGGCGGGCACGGCCATGATCGCGCCGCTGCCGTAGCTGATCAGCACGTAGTCGGCGATCCAGATGGGGATGCGCTCGCCGTTGACGGGGTTGATGGCATAGCCGCCGGTGAAGACGCCGGTCTTGTCTCTGCCCTCCGCCGTGCGGTCAATCTCGCTCTTGCGCGCTGCTGCCGCCACATACGCCTCGACAGCGGGACGTTGCTCCGGCGTGGTCACCTGGTCCACCAACGGGTGCTCTGGAGCCAGCACCATGAAGGTCGCGCCCCACAGCGTGTCGGGCCGCGTGGTGAAGACCTCGATCGGGTCGCCTTGCTCGGTGCGGAAGACGACGTGCGCGCCTTCGCTGCGCCCGATCCAGTTGGTCTGCATCGTCTTGACGCGCTCCGGCCAGTCAATCTTGCTGTGATCCAGCAGTTCTTCGGCGTAGGCGGTCGTGCGGAAGAACCACTGCTCCAGTTCCTTCTTGATCACCGGCGTGCCGCAACGCTCGCAGTGGCGGTCTTCGCCCCAGACCTGCTCGCGGGCCAGGGTCGTGTTGCACTGCGGGCAGAAGTCCACCGCCGCGTTCTTGCGATAGGCCAGGCCCTTCTTGAAGAACTGCAAGAAGAACCACTGCGTCCAGCGGTAGTATTCGGGATGGCTGGTGACGGCCTCGCGCTCCCAGTCGAAGATGGCGCCCATCGTGCGCAGTTGGCGGCGCATGTTGGCCATGTTGCGCTCCGTCCACGTCTTGGGGTGGATGTTGCGCTTGATGGCGGCGTTCTCGGCGTTGAGGCCGAAGGCGTCGAAGCCCATCGGGAACAGCACGTTGTAGCCGCGCATACGCAGCCAGCGGGCGCGCGCGTCGGACGGGGCCATGGCGTACCAGTGCCCGATGTGCAGGTCGCCGCTGGGGTAGGGCAGCATGGTCAGCGCGTAGAACTTGGGGCGGCTGGGGTCAATGCGCGAGCGGTACAGCCCGTCGCGCTCCCAGCGTTCGGCCCAACGCGCCTCAATTTCCTGTGGCACATACTTGTCGGCCATGTCTGTGTGCTCTCGCTATGTATGGTACACAGAGAATCCTGGTAGACTTCGCCATAAACACGAAAATCCTCTGCGCCCCCCCAAACTGCTCAGGGACGAAGAGGACTCCGCGGTACCACCCTGGTTGATGGCATGGACTCGACGACGGAAAAGATGAAGAGTGGACCCAAAGGGGCTCGAACCCTTGACCTCCACAATGCCATTGTGGCGCTCTCCCAAGCTGAGCTATGGGCCCTTGTTCGCGTGGTGTGCCATCCACTCACTATGCGTAACGGGCATCCCGGCGCAGCCTACTGACGTTCGACTGCGCAGCTCCCGGACGAGTTCGGCCTGGGCGCTCGTCGCTGCGCCGCGCCGGGTTCTCACCCTCCCCGGCTCTCTGCGACGATGACCTACTACTTCCGTTCGACGCTGTTGGCACGAGAGACTTTGTTAACAGTCCACATTCTAGCGGCGGGCCGGGTGGTTGTCAAGGTTGAAACGGGGGGCGCGAGCAAACGTTGTCAGCGACTCGCTTGACGCCGGGCGGGATGAGGTCCCGTAGGAGCGTATGGCCATACGTCCCATGCGCATCAGGTCAAGGCTTCCGGGTGCGTGGTATGGTCAGAATGCCCCTCCCCCTGGCCCCCTCCCCGGCCAAGCCAGGGAGGGGGAAAACGTCCCCTCTGGCGGTCAAAGTCCCCCTCTCTAGCTCGGCTGGAGAGGGGGATTGAGGGGGAGAGGCATGTGCAGCCAGGCTTAAGTTGGTGCATGTGGGGGTGTATCGCTATACACCTCTACGGGGGCGCAGCAAAGCAGCGCCCCTACCTGATCGGATTTGCACGCTCCTGGACGGAGGGGCTGTGCAAGTCGCTGACCGCCTTTGCACGCGCTTTCGTTGGAAATCGAAGAAATCATTGTGCAGAATCATGTCTCTCGCTATTATTATGCAGTCTTGGAGCAAGTTTCGTCACAAAGCACGCTGCTGCCCGCCAAGCCAGCTTCGTTGGGGCGTGCGCTTTGGTCGCGGCCAACGGTAGAAGAGGAGAGTGACTTTTGGCAGTCCTGATGGAGGTCAAAGACCTCACAACGCGATTCCATACAGACGAGGGGACCGTCTACGCCGTGAACGGCGTTTCGTACACGCTCCACGAGGGGGAAACCCTGGGAGTGGTGGGCGAAAGCGGCTGCGGCAAGAGCGTGCACGCGCTCTCGATCATGGGCTTGATCCCCAAGCCGCCCGGTGAGATTCCGAAAGGTGAGGTCATCTTCCGGGGACGGGACCTGCTCAAACTGCCGCCGAGCAAGCAACGCCTGGTGCGTGGGGCCGAGATCGCCATGGTGTTCCAGGACCCCATGACCTCTCTCAACCCGGTGCTGACCATCGGTCGCCAGATTACCGAGGCCCTGCGGCTGCACCTGGGCATGGACAACAAGCAGGCCCGCGAGCGCGCGGCAGAGTTGCTGGCGATGGTGGGCATTCCCTCAGCTAAAGACCGCCTCGACGACTACCCGCATCAGTTCTCTGGCGGGATGCGCCAGCGCGCGATGATCGCCATGGCTCTGTCGTGCAACCCGCAGCTTCTCATCGCTGACGAACCGACGACAGCCCTCGACGTGACCATCCAGGCCCAGATTCTCGACCTAGTGCGCCGTCTGCGCGATAAGATCGGCATGGCCATGATCTGGATTTCGCACGATCTCGGGGTTGTGGCGGGCCTGGCCGATAACGT
>CAYNHD010000176.1:0-8290 GCA_964396775.1 uncultured Thermoflexus sp.
TTTTGCTGCTGCTATTATCCATCCGATCTGTTCGGAGAGAAACCTAGTTGTACATCTTCAACCCGTTGTCGCGATGGTCACGCACCGACCCCCGGACCGATCACCGCCTCTCGGCCCTGGTGCTTCTTCATGTTTCCAGATGGCGCTGTCGGGCCAGGTGACTTCCCTCTGCCGCCTGGAAGACCAATAGCACTCTGGCCACAGAATCTCCACAGTTGCAGAAGTGGTGTGGCTGTGTGGCTTCGAACAACAGGCTATCGCCTGGCTCCAGGCTGTAGGCTTGAGCGCCTACTTGATACAGGATATTCCCCTCCAGACACAACACAAACTCCTGCCCAGGATGAACGATTGACTGTCCGGAGTCTCCAGTTCTCGGCTCAACCGTGACCACGAAAGGTTCCAGGTGCTGATTACGCAGGCCTGTCCCCAGACTCTCCATTAGCAGCCCACTACCCCGTGTCGCAAGACGTTGGTCATGTCTGACATGAACCACTGCGTGTCTGTGTGGGTCTTCAAAGAAGTCCGTGATCTTCACCTCAAGTCCTGTGGCCAGCATATGCAGCGAAGACACCGTCGGAGAATTCTCGCCGCGCTCAATCAGGCTGATAGCATTGACAGACAGGCTGGATCGCTCTGCAAGCGCCCGCAGAGAAAGCCCACGCTGCTCGCGCATGGTGCGGATGCGCGGGCCAACATTTGGAGCGATTTCTTCCATCATGACCGTCCCTTTCGCGCTGTTTACGGCCTCGATTGTACTATAAAAATTGACATGTGTACATAAGAGTTGTAAAATGAACACGACAGGCAGAGAAGGCTCCCATATGTGACGGTCAGCCTGAACTGAAGGGAGTTCACAATGGCCGTAAACCTACAGGATGAACGGTATCAAGTATGGGCCAAAAAGCTTCGCGCGTTAGCTCATCCGGCCCGCTTGCAGCTCTTGAGTTTGTTAGAACAGCGCCCCACCTGTGTCCATGAACTTGTTAGATCGACACGGTACCGTCAGCCGTATGTCTCCCAACAACTGGCGGTTTTACGTGAAGCCGAGCTGGTATGCAATGTGCATGATGGGCCATACTGCCGTTACTATCTAGCATGTCCTGAATTGCCTGACTTATTGGACAAGGTATCTCAACTGCCCTTGCCAAAGCAGTTGGCACAGGCGACAGGAAAACAACAAGCCAATGAAAAGTAGATTACAGGCTATCGTCCACTGCATGTGCCAGCGTGGACGCGGTCAGGGTACTAAACGTCCGCCCCCTTCCTTGTCAGGTTGGATTTATCCCACCTACGCAGATTTGGCTGTAAATCATAGACAAGGAAGGGAGATAACAGAATGTTGTCAACACGTAACGTCAAGAGCCAGGCTCCAACCATAGTCATTCTGCTGGTGATCCTATCGGTTATGGTTTGGTATTTTGCCTGGAGTGACATAACCGCCCCCGAAGACACCCCTGAGTTGAACCTTGGCAATGCGTTTGCCCTGCTGATCTTAGGTTTTCTCGCCGGGGTGTTGGGCGGATTGATCGGAACCGGTGGATGCAGCGTCATGCTTCCGGTGCTTCATTTCTGGATGGGGTATCCTGCGTCCATTGCCGTGGGCACTACCCTGTTCGCCGTCATCTTTACAGCCACTTCAGGTGGCTATGCCCATTTGGTCAGGGGAAACCTGGACAAAAGAGCCGTGGCCTGGTTAGGGGGAGCAGGCATTTTAGGGGTGCTCCTAGGATCATGGATATTCACGTTCTTAGCCGATCAGTCCAAATTGCTCGGGTTGATCCTGGGGCTGATTTTCCTCTGGCCTGCCATACGCATGATCTGGGAAGGGATAACACAGGCCAAACTTCCCCAGCACGAGGGCAACACTGTCTCGGGGCCAGCTCGGGGCTTTTCGCTCTTCGGTTTTACCGTGGGAATGGCAACCGGCGTGGCCGGTCTGGGGGGCGGTTATGCTCTGGTTCCGGGGTTGATTTACCTGTTTGGTGCACCCGTCTACATCACGATGGGAAGCTCGCTGGCGACCATGATCCCGCTGGCAATCGTGGGTGGAGGTATCAAACTTTTCCAGGGGTATGTCGATCTGGGTGCGGGATTACTGCTGGCTGGGGGTACCATCGTAGGTGCGCAGATTGGTGCTGCCGTCATCAAACGATTCAAACCGACCACCTTGAAATTGCTGTTTGGGGTCTATTTCCTGTACGTGGCCGTGAAGTTTATAGCCGCCTTTGCAGGGATCAACATCTGGTAGCGGACAAAGTCGCCTACGTAACTGCGCAGCAGGCATGTAATTCTTATATGAATCCACATGTCTGCTGCTTTCGTTGAGAAAAAACCAAAGCATCACGCTGATCTCACTGGTCGTCGGTGTGTTGGTTGTGGTGTTCATCGTTGTCAAGAAATGGTCCAGAGGTGGCATGGTGAGGGGGCCTCAACGCAATGGCCGTGCGAAAAATCCTGTTGTACGCCGAAGATGCTGCTGCTCTTCGGCGAACAAGCAGGCCGGTTCTGAAGTTGAGTAAGCCTGTCCGCGCCCTGATTCAGGACCTCAAAGACACATTGGCGACCCGCTCCGATGGGGCCGGACTGGCCGCGCCACAAATCAACGTGCACCGGCGCGTGGTCGTAGTGCGGCTGGGCCTGCGGGATGAAGATGATCCTCTCACCGTGACCCCAACGGCCCTGATCAACCCGGAGATTATTGAGGCGCGCGACGAACGCCCGGATTTTGATGGTTGCCTCAGTTTCCCTGGACTTTATGGGACCACGCGGCGTCCTCACTATCTTAAGGTGAGAGCTCTAGATGAGATAGGCCAGCCAGTTGAGCGTGTCTTCGAAGACTTCGATGCCATTCTAGTTCATCATGAGATCGATCATCTGGACGGAGTGCTGTTCATTGACCGCATCGAACAGCCGGAAGATCTGTATACGGTGCGCCGGGGTGAGGACGGCAACCTGCAGCGGGTGCCTGTACAAAGCCTGCTCGACTGGAGGCTCCGCTGATGAACTACGTGTTTGGTCCTGTGCCTTCGCGCCGGTTGGGGCAATCGTTGGGCATTGACACGATTCCACTCAAGACGTGCAACTGGAACTGCGTCTACTGCCAGTTGGGCCGTACCCAGCCACTCACCTTCAAGCGTGAGGACTATTTCCCGCCTGATGACATCCTGGCAGAAGTTCAGCAGGCGCTGGCGGCGCACAAGCCAGGCGATATTGCCTGGATCACGTTCGTTGGCTCCGGTGAGCCAACGCTGCACACTAACATCGGCTGGCTGATCGAGCAGGTGAAAGCCGTGACCGACATACCGGTCGCTGTGATCACCAACGGCTCTCTGCTCTACGATCCCCAGGTGCGCCATGCGCTTGCTCTGGCCGACGCCGTGCTGCCCACCTTGGACGCAGGGACTTCGAGCCTGTACCGGCAGATCAATCGCCCTCACCCGGCGGCCACCTTCCGGCGGCTGGTCACCGGGCTGATCAACTTCCGGCGGCAGTACAGCGGACGGCTGTGGGTTGAAGTCATGCTCGTGCGCGGCCTGAACGACACCGAGCAGGCTCTGCAGGACATCGCGCACATCTTGCGCCGCGTGGAACCAGACGAAATCCACATCAGCCTGCCCACTCGGCCACCGGCTGAGACCTGGGTGCAGCCGGCTGATGACGAGGGCATCCTGCGCGCCCTGGCCATTCTGGGTGAAGTAGCCCGCGTCCTGCACCCGGCTGCAGGTAGTTTCGACTTGAGCGGCCATGAGACGATCGCCGACGCGGTGATCAGCATTATCACCCGCCATCCAATGCGCCAGGAAGAACTGGAGCGGGCACTGGAACAGACAGCGCCAGGCCAGGCAGGTGACGTGCTCGCCGAGCTGGAACGCAATGGACATGCCCAGGTTGTAGAACGCTATGGTGTCCGTTTCTGGAGCGCATCTCCATCGCACTACCCGTCGGAAGCTCAAAGCGTCGCCGCCGACCCGCGCCGGCGGCAGCAGCAGTGAAGAGCTTACGAGAGCGCAAAGGTCTAGTCAGGCAAAGGCAAAGGATAGCATGATCGAGAAAGTTCATACCCTGGCGGGTAAGAAGATCGGGATATTCGGCAAAGGCGGATCAGGGAAGAGCACGGTGACCGCATTGCTGGCGCAAGCACTAGGGGAACGCGGTTATGAGGTCAATATTCTGGACGCCGACTCGACCAATGTCGGGCTGCACCAGGCACTCGGCATCGAACGCCCGCCCGCACCGCTCATAGACTATTTTGGTGGCATGGTGTTTCGCGGTGGCCGGGTCAGTTGTCCGGTTGATGATCCCACCCCGCTGCCCAACGCGATGATTCGCTGGGAGACACTGCCAGACCGCTACTACGCTCAGGGTTCAAATGGAGTGCGCTACCTGATCGCAGGCAAGATCGGCGATCAAGGGCCGGGAGCCGGCTGCGATGGCCCGGTGGCCAAGATCGCCCGCGACGTCTTCATCGCGGGGTCACCTGACAGAACGGTAACCCTGGTGGACTTCAAAGCCGGCTTTGAAGACTCTGCCCGCGGGGTGATCACAGGGCTGGACTGGGCCGTGGTGGTAGTCGATCCGACCACCGCTTCGATCCAGATGGCCATTGACATGCAGCGTATGGTCGAGCAAGTCAAAGCTGGGGAGCTTCCTGCTACCCAGCATCTGGAGTCACCCGAACAGGTGGAAATGGCGAACTCTATATTCCTCAACGCCCCGATCCAGGGCGTGTTGTTTGTGCTCAACCGGGTCACAAGCCGGCAGATGGAGGATTACCTCCGGGGCAAACTGAGGGAACATGGCCTGAAGCCTCTAGGGGTCATTGACGCCGATCCCAGTGTGGCGATGGCTTGGCTCACCGGATCGAAGCTGAACAGCACACAGACGCGACAGGAAGTCGAGAATGTGGTCAACGAACTGGAGCGGGCGGTCGCTTTTCATGGTTAGGCTCACTGCAGCAGTACTGCTGCTCACCGCTTGCTGGGGCAGCTCGCTGTACGTTGGCTTGACAGCCAGAAGTGAGATGCCGATGTCCACAGAAGACGCCACAACGGACCTGAAGATTACGATTGTCTACGAGAACACGCTCGCGGAACCTCGACTGACAGCAGGATGGGGCTTCTCGGCTCTCATCGAGTATGAGGGACACACGCTGCTATTCGACACCGGGGCAGACGGTGCGGCGCTCCTCAATAACATGGCAGCCCTGGACATTGATCCGCTAGAGATAGATACTGTGGTGCTGTCGCATAACCACCGCGATCACACCGGCGGCCTGGCCGCGCTGCTGGCTGCAGGGGTGCAAGCTGAGGTCTATGTGCTACCGTCGTTCCCCGTCTCGCTTAAGCAGCAAGTCGCCCAAAGAACCCAAGTGATCGAAGCAAAGCCCGACCAGATCATCTACGAAGGTTTGTTCACCACAGGCGAGATGGATGGAAGCACTCCTGAACAGGCTCTTGCCATCGAGATAAGCCGGGGCATCGTCATCATCACTGGCTGCGCTCACCCTGGCATTATCGCCATCGTCGAACACATCAAAGAGACATCAGGCAAGCCGGTCTATCTTGTCCTGGGTGGCTTCCATCTGAAGGATAAGACCCGCGCCGAAATCGCCACCATTGTGCAGGCGTTCCGGCGTCTGGGCGTGCAGCACGTTGGGCCTTGCCACTGCACAGGCGACCAGGCTATCGCCGCCTTCGCCCAGGAATATGGGGACGATTTCGTGCGGATTGGCACGGGAACTGTGATCGAGATCGAGAGGCTGGTTGAGGCAACTGGCTAGCAGCTTGAGTATCCGAGTCCAATGAAAAGGAAGATGTCGAACATGAAGATAGCGGTCATCACCGAAGACGGGCGCACCATCAGCCAGCATTTTGGCCGCGCCCCGTACTATCTGGTCTTCACCGTAGAGGATAACCAGATAGCTGGCAGGGAATTGCGCGACAAGGTGGGTCACCTTCAGTTTGCGCAAGAGGCCCACGATCACGACACGCAAGACGATCCGCGCGGGCACGGTTTTGGCGCGCATTCGGACAGCAAACACGCCCGCATGATCGAGACTATTCAGGACTGCGCGGCGATCATCGTGCGTGGGATGGGACGCGGCGCATATCTCGCCATGGAACAGGCCAGTATCCGCCCCTATGTAACCGACCTCAATGACGCTGAAGAGGCGGTGCGGGCCTATCTCGCCGGGACGCTCACCGATCACAGCGAGCGGCTTCACTGAATCGGGTCTGTTCTGACAAGGAGATGTACATGTCGAAAGAAGAGTTGCTCAAAGGTCTGAACGAAGATCTCGCCGCCGAACTGGGGACTGTAATCCGATACACTTACCAGTCCAGCAAAGCAATGGGGTTTGCCGGATTCGAACTCCGCGAGATCCTGGAGCACGAGATCGCCGATGAACTGGGTCATGCGGCGTTCCTGATGGACGTCATTGTAGACCTCGGGGGAGAACCAACCACCACCCCCGTGCCGTTCGACAAGCCCGAAGGTCTGAAGGCGATGCTCGAGGTTGACCTGAAGATGGAACAGCACGATGTCCAGAACTATATGGCGCACGCCGCCCTGGCTGAACAACTGGGGCTGGTTGAACTGCAGATGAAACTTGAGGAGATGGCCGCCGACGAAGCAGGCCATGCACGCGAGTTGCGCAGGCTCCTGAAAGGGCTCTAAAACCGCCTGGAGGCCAGGGGGTGTGCAGTCACGCGCGCCCCCTGGCGGCGGAGGCAAACACAGATGAAGATCGCCATCAGCGTGACCAGGCCCGAGAGCAGCGCTGTCTTTGATCCACGCTTTGGCCGGGCAGCAGCGTTTGTAGTAGTTGACACCAGGACCGGCGACCGGTGCGCTATCGCCAATCCGGCAGCGCAGATGGGCAGCGGGGCGGGCATCCGGGCTGCTGAATTTCTTGTCAGACAGGGCGTGGAAGCGGTGATCAGTGGGGCATTCGGCCCAAAGCGTGCAAGGTATTGCATGCCTCGGACATACGCCTCTACCAGGCAGAGTCGGGAGCAGTTGACGATCTGATCGCCAGGGTGTTGAAGGGCGAGCTTGATCCTGGGGGAATGCCTGAGTGATCATCGCAGTTGCCAGCGGCAAAGGGGGTACGGGCAAAACCACTGTGGCGACGAGTCTGGCGCTGGCTCTGTCGGCGCATGTGTCCATTCTCTTCCTGGATGCCGACGTGGAGGCGCCAAACGCGCATCTGATGTTGAAGCCATCCTTTAGCTCCAGCCAGGATGCTTCTCTGCCCATACCTGCCATCAACGAGGCACAGTGCACCCTGTGTGGCGTTTGTGCTGAGGTCTGCCAGTATCAAGCGCTAGCTGTGACGGGACAGCGTGTGCTTGTCTTCCCTGAGATGTGCCATGGCTGCGGTAGCTGCACGCTGAACTGCCCATCCGGAGCAATTAGTGAAGTCCCCCATGTGCTGGGCACCCTTGAGAGCGGCACTACGCCGGAAGGCATCCGTTTCGCGCGCGGTGTCCTGAACATCGGAGAAGCGTTGGCGGTCCCGGTGATTCGGCAGCTACGAGCGTCACACCCTGCCCTACCCGGAGAGACCATTGTCATTGATGCGCCTCCCGGCACATCCTGCCCAGTTGTTGAGGCGGTTCGAGGGGCCGACTATGTGATCCTGGTCACCGAGCCAACCCCTTTCGGTCTGCATGATCTGCGACTTGCCTACGAACTGACGTGCGAGCTGGGACCGCCCGCCGGAGTTGTGATTAACCGCGACGGCACAGGTGACCAGCGCGTTGATGAGTTCTGCGCGCGCGCAGGACTGGCTGTGCACCTTCGTATTCCGCTGGACCGCGAAATTGCGGCAGGCATTGCCCAGGGGGTGCCGCTGGTGACGCTCAAGCCGGAATACGAATCGCACTTCCAGCAGCTCTTTCAAGCTGTCACACGAGTGTGCCTGTGAAGCAGATCGTTGTCTTGAGCGGGAAAGGCGGGACGGGCAAGACGACCGTCACAGCGGCCCTGGCACATCTGGCGAGCCAGAACCCAGACACACGCGCGATTCTGGTGGACGCTGATGTGGACGCGGCAAACCTGGAATTGCTCCTGGAACCCAAGATGGTTGAGGCCTATGATTTCGTCGGCGGGCAAGTTGCGACTATTGCGGCGGATGCCTGTACTGGCTGTGGTCGGTGTGCCGAGGTATGCCGGTTCAAGGCGATCCGTGACAAAGGCGGGTATTTCGTTGTTGATGACAGCGCTTGCGAAGGATGGTAGTGGTGAACTATTGACTGATGCACGTGCGATTGTAGTGATGAACGAATAG
>CAYNHD010000177.1:0-270 GCA_964396775.1 uncultured Thermoflexus sp.
GGCGAAGTGGAGCAGTTCCTGGCCGAGCGCACCCGCTCGCTGGAGCTTGTGGCCCAGGTCGGCGGGCTGCTCGGCCTGCCCGCCGAAAGGCAGGCGGCGGCGCTATCCGACCTGCTGGCCTATGACCGCGTTTTCACCGAGCTGGCCCTGCTCAACCCGGACGGGCAGGAGACGGTGCGCCTGGCTCAGCGCGCGGTCATCTCCCCCGCCGATCTCGCCAACCGCGCCAGCGAAGATGTCTTCCGCGTGCCAGCGACGCAGCAAACGGCC
>CAYNHD010000177.1:280-8273 GCA_964396775.1 uncultured Thermoflexus sp.
GAGGCGGCGACTGGCGAGCCACTGATGGAGATGTCCCTGCCGCTGGTAGACCTGCGCTCCGGCGAGGTGGGCCTGGTGCTCGCCGCCACTGTCCGGCTCAAGCCGGTCTGGGACCTGATCGCCGATCTGCCCGTCGCCAGGGGCCAGGACGTGTATGTGGTGGACGCGCACAGCCGCGTGGTGGCGCACCGCAACCCCTCCATCGTGCTGCGCGGCACCAGGTTCGCCGTGCCGGACGGCTTTGGCGAGACGACCGGCTTGAGCGGCAGCAACGTGGTGCTGGCCTATGAGCGCGTGCAGTTAGGGGAGCAGGCGTTCACGGTGGTGGCCGAGCTACCCACCTCCGAAGCGTACCGGCCCGCCTATGACGTGCTGACGGCCATCGCCATTGTGCTGGCCGCCACTGTGCTCGGCACGGCGGTGATCGGCCTGCTGGTCGTGGCCCGCGTCACGCGCCCGCTGGCGGCCCTGGCTGGCGCGGCACGCGCGCTGGGCGCTGGCAACCTGGCAACGCGCGCCCCGGAGTCCGGCGGCGTGGAGATCGGCACAGTGGCCCGCGCCCTGAACGACATGGCTGGGCAGCTTGGCGCGCTGGTTGGCGCGCTGGAAGATCGCGTGGAGGCCCGCACCCACGACCTGCGCGTAGCTGCGCGCGTGGCGCAGCAGGCGGCGGCCATCCTCGACCCGGACGAACTGCTGCCACAGATTGTCGAGCTAACCAAAGAGAGCTTCGACCTCTACCACGCGCATGTTTACCTGCTCAACGAAGCGGGCGATACGCTGTTGCTGGCGGCGGGCGCTGGCGAGCCAGGGCGGGCAATGCTCGCGCGCGGGCATAGCATTCCCCTGCGCGCGCGTAGCCTGGTGGCCCGCGCTGCCCGCGAAATCCAGCCGGTGATCGTGGCCGACACAGCGCAAGACCCCAACTTCCTGCCCAACCCGCTGCTGCCCGAAACGCGCTCAGAGGCGGCTTTCCCGCTGGTGGCGGGGACGCGCGTGCTGGGCGTGCTGGACGTGCAGGCGGACGTGGAGGATCGCTTCGGGCCGGACCTGCTCGACGTGTTCATGACGCTGGCCAGCCAGATCGCCGTCGCGCTGGAGAATGCCCGCCTGTTCCGCGACGTGGAGCGGGCCACTCGCCACGAGCAGACGCTCAACGTCATCGCCGAACAGATTCAGCGCGCCACCAGCCTCGACGAGCTGATCCACACGACGGCGCGCGAGCTGGGCAAGGCACTGCGCGTGCCGCACACGGCCATCGAGCTAAGGCTGGCTTCTGACGACGCCGACGGGCACGCCGGGCAATCTGAGGAGTCTGTCCCGGCCCAATGATGGCCGGTCAACCGGGCGCGTGGGCGTCCGGCATAGGAGGGGGAAACCATGCCAGTCCGTTCACTTCGCCGTATGGGGTTGCTTCTTCTGGTCGTCTTGTTGGTCGCTGCGCTGGCCGCCTGTGGGGACGACGACGACAAGCCGTCTGGCGAAGCGCAGCAGTCCGCCAGCCTCACCCAGACCAGCATCCAGTTCTCGTGGGTGCACAATGTGGAGTTCATCGGCTTCTATGCCGCCGAGCAGCAGGGCTACTACCGCGACGCCGGCCTGCAGGTCCGTCTGGACGGCGGCGGCTTCGACGAGAGCGGCGCGTTCATTGACCCGGTGCAGGCAGTGCTGGACGGCAAGGCCGACTTCGGCGTAACCGGCGCGCACGTGCTGCTGGCCAAGCGCGCCGAGGGCGCGCCCATCGTCGCCATTGGCACGATCTACCAGCGCAGCCCGGTGGTGCTGATCGCCTTATCTGAGAGCGGCATCGCCCGGCCCCAGGACTTGATCGGACGCCGCGTCTCGACACAGCCCACCAACGCCACCGTCGGGCTGGCCTACGACGCGCTGCTGGCCGCGCAGGGCATTGACCGGACACAGATTCAGGAGACAATGCGCACCGATTTCACCAGCAACCCGCTGTTCACAGGAGAGGCGGAGGTGCTGGCCGGTTTCGTGACGACCGAGGGCGTGCAGGTGCGCCAGCGCGACCCCGAAGCGAACTTCATCATGGTCAGCGATTACGGCATTGACATTTACAGCAACGTCATTTTCACCACCGAAGACCTGATCGCCAGCAAGCCCGACATGGTGCGCGCCTTCCTGCAGGCGACGGTGAAGGGCACGCAGTGGGCCGTCGAGCAGCCCGACCAGGCAGTTGAGGATTTCCTGAAGTCCACCTACGGCCAGCCCTACGCCGAAAACCGCGAGGTTCACCTGCTGGGGATGCAGTCATCCATCCCGCTGCTGGTGCCCGCCGGCGGGCAGCCGGGCATGATGAAAGCCGAAGACTGGACGTTCACCCACCAAACGCTGCTCGATCTGGGCCTGCTGGCCGCGCCGCTGGACGTGGAGGCGGCCTATACGCTCGATTTCCTGGGCGCTGAGGAGTGATGCGGAACAGGCCGCGCCACAGCGAGCGGGCCATCGTAACAGGGGCATGAACCTATGACTCGACACGCAGAAAGCATCCCATCGCCCGGCGCAGCGGCGGGTTCCCGGCTGCCGTTCTGGCGGCAGATTCGCTGGAACCTGGCGTTCACCTTTGTGCTGCTAGTCGTCATCCCGGCGGCGATTATCGGGGTGATCACGTCGTCCCGTGTGAACACGATGGCCCGCGACCAGGCGATCAGCCAGCTTGAGTCAGTGGCCGAGCTAAAAAGCCAGGAGATCACGCGCTGGCTGACGGACAGCCAGGCATTGCTTTCGGTGCTGATGTCCGACGAACTGAGCCACAGCCGTTTTCTGCTGCTGGCCAGTCTGGACGTTGACAGAGCCGGGTCGTTGCAGCGCACCTTCGCCGAAATCTTCCGCAACACGGTGGCCGTTCACCCTGGCTTCAGCGAGTTCTTCTTCTACGACGAGACGGGCCTGATCCTCACGTCGTCTAATCCGGTGCAGGTCGGCAAGATCGTCGCCCGCCAGCCGTACTTCGCCGAGAGTCTCAAGGTGCCCTACACCCAGCCGCCCTATTACGAGCCGGGCAGCAACGAACTGACCATGATCCTCACGCGCCCGCTGGTGGACAAGGGCCAGACGGTCGGCGTGTTGGCCGGGCGGCTCAACATCGCCAACCTGGGCGTGGTGATGGGCGAGCGCGCCGGCCTGGGCGAGAGCGGCGAAACCTACCTGGTCAGCGCCGAGGCCAACTACCTGCTCACGCCGAGCCGCTTCCCTGGCTACCCGCTGACCCGCGCCTATCACAGCGAGGGCATTGAGCGCGGTCTGGCCGGTGAGGATGGCACCGGCACGTATGTGAACTATCGCGGCCAGACGGTCTTCGGCGTGTATCGCTGGGTGCCGGAGCTACAGTCGGCCATGCTCGCCGAGGTGGAGGAGGCCGAGGCGCTGTCCGCCTTCCGCGCGACGCAGGTGTTCCTGATGGCGCTCGTGGCCGTGCTGGCTGTCGTCGCGGCGGGCCTGGGCGTGCTGCTGGCAGCGCGCTTCTCCGGCCCCATCGCGGTGCTGGCGGGGGCTGCGGCGCGCATCGCCGGCGGCGACCTGGGCCAGCGCGTGGCGCTGCGCGCCCGCAACGAGTTGGGCATCCTGGCCAGCGCCTTCAACGACATGGCCGGGCAGCTTCAAGACCTGGTTGAGTCGCTGGAGCAGCGCGTGGCCGACCGCACGCGCGACCTTTTCCAGACGCTGCAAGTGGGCCAGCTTACGACGGGCCTGATCCAGTCGGACGACTTGATCCCCAGCGTGGTGGAGTACATCCGCGAGCAGTTCGACCTGTACTACGTGCAGGTGTACCTGATTGACGAGGTGGGGCGTCACGCGGTGCTCGAAGCGGGCACGGGCGAGGTGGGCCGGGCGCTGCTGGCGCGCCGTCACCGCCTGGATTTGAGCGCGACGGCCATCGTCACCCGCGCCGCCCGCACGCGGCGGCCTGTCCTGGTGCAAGATACGGAGACCAGCGACGTACACCTGCCCAACCCCCTGCTGCCCGACACGCGCTCCGAAGTCGCCATCCCGCTCGTCGCTGGCGACGAGGTGATCGGCGTGCTGGACATGCAGGCGGACCGCCCCGGCACCTTCCGCGAAGACAACCTGCCCGTGTTCGAGGCGATGGCCAGCCAGCTTGCCTCGGCGCTGCTGGGCGCGCGCGCCTACGACGAGACGCGCCAGGCGGTAGACCGCGCCGACGCCATCAACCGCCGCCTGATCAGTGCCGCCTGGGAGGGCTACCTGGGCCGCCTGTCAGGGGGTGGGCGCGTCGGCGTGCACTACGACTTACAGCGCGTGCGCCCGCTGGATAGAGACCCGCTGGACGCCGATCTGCCCGACAACGGGCGCGACCGCGTGCTCGTCCAGCCGGTCAAGCTGCGCGATCAGACTATCGGACGCATCGTTATCGGCGAAGAGAAAGAACGCGCCTGGACGCCCGATGAGCAGCGTCTGATCGAAGATGTGGCCGCGCGCCTGGCCTCCGCCCTGGAGCAGTACCGCGCCTTTGACGAAAGCGAGCGTCGCGCCAGCGAGCTGGAGACGGTGGCCGAAGTGAGCGCGACCGCTTCGACCTCGCTCGACCCTGATTCCCTGCTGCGCACCGTCGCCAACCTGACCAAAGAGCACTTCGGGCTGTACCACGTACACATCTACCTGCTCGACGAAGTGCACGAGGCGCTGGTGCTGGCCGCCGGCGCGGGCACTGTGGGCGATCAGATGCTCGCCGCCGGGCACACCATCCCCCTGCGCGCTGAGCGCAGCCTGGTGGCCCGCGCCGCGCGCACGCGCGCCGGCGTCGTCGTCAACGACGTGCGGGAGGCGCCGGACTTCCTGCCCAACCCGCTGCTGCCCGACACGCGCTCGGAGATGGCTGTGCCGCTCATCGCCGGTGACACGCTGATCGGCGTGATGGACGTGCAGTCCGAGCGACCCGGACGTTTCGGCGACGAAGACGTGGCCATTCACTCCACGCTCGCCGCGCAGATCGCCGTGTCGGTGCAGAACGCGCGGCTCTACGCCGAGCAGGTGGACGTGGCCGACCAGTTGCGCGAGGTGGACCGCCTCAAGACTGAGTTCCTGGCCAGCATGAGCCACGAATTGCGCACACCGCTCAACTCGATCATTGGCTATGCGGAAGTGCTGCTCGACGGCATTGACGGCCCGCTGACCGGCGAGATGGAAGAAGACGTGGTCGCCATTCACGAGAGCGGGCGGCACCTGCTCAACCTGGTCAATGACATCCTCGACCTGGCCAAGATCGAGGCCGGGCAGATGGACCTGGCCCTGGAGCGCATCGGGCTACACGATCTGGTCGAGGAAGTGGCTACCACGTCGCGCGTGCTGCTCAAGGGCAAACCGGTGGAACTGATCGTGGACGTGCCAGAAGACCTGCCCGACGTACAGGCCGACCTGCTGCGCCTGCGCCAGATTGTCAGCAACCTGCTGGCGAATGCCGCCAAGTTCACCGACGAGGGGACGATCACCCTGCGTGCCGACATCTACGAGCGCGACCCGCGCTGGCTGCTCGTCTCCTGCGCAGACACCGGCATCGGCATCGCGCCGGAGAAGCTGCAGGTGATCTTCGACCGCTTCCGCCAGGTAGACCAGTCGTACTCGCGGCGCGCGGGTGGCACGGGGCTGGGCCTGTCCATCACGCGCCAGCTTGTCCAGATGCACGGCGGCGTGCTGTGGGTAGAGTCCGCGCCAGGGGCCGGATCAACGTTCTACTTCACGATACCCATCGCCGCGCCGGACGAGGACTGAGAGGAGCCATATGCCTTCGCTGCTGAACGCGGTGATGTGCCTGGACTGTGGTCAGCACATGGCACCGGACCCGCTGCCCGCCGTGTGCGACCGGTGCGGATCAGCCTGGCTCGACGCGCAGTACGACTACGCGCGCGCGGCGGCGGCATGGCACGGCGGCCTGAACGCCCGCCCTACCTCGCTGTGGCGCTATGGCGAGCTACTGCCCATCGCGCCGCGCGGGGCGATCTCGATGAGCGAGGGGTGGACGCCGCTGATGCCGGCTGCCGGGCTGGGCCGCGAGTTGGGTCACGCCGGCCTGTTCGTCAAGGATGAGCGGCGGCTGCCCACTGCCAGCTTCAAAGACCGGCAGGCGGCGCTGACCATCACACACCTGGCCCAGCAGGGCCTTGACGAGTGCGTGATCGCCTCGACGGGCAACAAGGCGGCGGCCTATGCCGCCTTCTGCGCGCGGGCGGGCATCCGTCTGTGGGTTTTCCTGACCAGCAGCGTGCCCGCCGAAAAGCTGCGCGAGCTGGCCCTCTACGGCGCAGAAGTGGTCAAGATCGCTGGCTCCTACGACCAGGCCAAGCAGATCGCGCAGGACTTTGCCGCCCGGCGCGACCTGTATTACGACCCCGGCGCGAATTCTCTGCTGGGCCGCGAGTCGTTCAAGACCATCGCCTACGAGATCGCCGAGCAGCTTGCGCGCATGGTGCCCGCCAACACCCCCTGGCACGCGCCCGATTGGTACGTCCAGGCGGTCAGCGGGGGGATCGGGCCGCTCGGTGGTGTGTGGAAGGGCTTCACCGAGCTATGGCAGATGGGGCTGATTGACCGCTTGCCCCGCCTGGCGCTGGTGCAGTCGGCGGGCTGCGCGCCGATGGTGGCAGCGTGGGAGGCCGGGCACGAGGTGGCCGAGCCGGTCAGCCCGCAGACGCGCATCTCCGTGCTGGCGACGGGCGACCCTGGCCGCGCCTACCCGCTGCTGCGCGAGGCGTGCCTGGCGACCGACGGGACGATGATCGCCGTCGCCGACGGGGAGGCGTTCCGCGCCATGCGCCGCCTGGCCCGCGTCGAGGGGATCAGCATGGAGCCGGCGGCGGCGGTGGCCTTCGCCGGGCTGGAGCACCTGATCGCCAGCGGCGTGATCGCCTCCACCGAGACGGTGATCGTCAACTGCTCCGGCCACACCTTCCCGGCGGAAAAGCACATCCTCGAAGACCAGTTCGTGCTCGATCTGGAATTCGCCGAGACGGAGCCGGGGCCGGGCCGCGTGCAGATGGCCGAAGGGCTGGGCGCGGCCTTCGAGCGCCTCGACGAGCAGGTGACGACCATCGTCGTCATTGACGACAACCCCCAGGACAGCCGCCTGATCCGCCGCCTGCTGCAGGCGCACAAGAGCTACCGCGTGTTTGAGGTCAACGACCCGCGCGACGGCCTGGATATTGTCCGCCAGCGACGGCCCGACCTGGTGGTGCTCGACCTGATGATGCCCGATCTGGATGGCTTCACCCTGCTCGCGATGCTGAAGAACGACCCGGACGTGGCCCATATCCCGGTCGTGGTCGTCTCGGCCAAGACGCTGACTCCCGCCGACCGCGCGCGGCTGGAAGGGGTCGCCGAGTCGCTGTGGCAGAAGGGCAGCTTCAACACGCGCGATCTGGTCGAGCATGTGGTCAGCGCGCTCGGCGGCAGCCTGGGCGAGACCCCGCCGGAGTTAACCCTCGCCAGCGAGGGGCAAGTGGCGGCAACCTCCAAAGAGAGCATCGCCCCAGAGCCGCCGCCCCCGCGCGAGATCGTGGTCATTGACGACGAACGGCGCGACGCCCGCCTGATCCGCCGGCTGCTCGAAGCGACGGGGCGCTACCGCGTGACCGAGGCGTATGACGGCGAGTCTGGCTGGGCGACCATCCTGCGCCAGCGGCCCGCGCTGGTCGTCACCGACCTGATGCTGCCGGACATCAGCGGCGAGGCATTGCTGGAGCGGCTGCGCGCTGATGCCAGGACGCGCGACATCCCGGTGGTCGTGTTGACGGCGAAGGATTTGCGCCGCGACGAGCGCGAGCGGCTGCTCGGCCAGATTATCTCGCTGTTTCAGAAGGCGACCCTGGATCGCCGGGCGCTGATCGCATCGGTGGATGAGACGCTCGGCGAGCGGTGAGGGCGCGCGAGCAGGAGAGTGACCAGGATCATCCTGGTGGGTGGGGCGTGGAGCGTGCTATGGCATACCGCATTCTGTACATCGAGGACAATTTCCAGA
>CAYNHD010000178.1:0-8228 GCA_964396775.1 uncultured Thermoflexus sp.
GAAGCGCGCAACGCCATGTGCGGCGCATGGACCCCACCCTGGCCCCTCCCCGCCCGCGGGGAGGGGCATCGTTCCCCTTTACCTGCTTGCGGGGAAAGGGGCGGGGGGCGAGGGGTTGAAAATGCATAGCAGGCTGCTAGTAGAACTTGACGATAATATCGTCAATGATGTCGGCGGAGTCGCCGATGCGCCCGCCGGCGTGGAACAGGTGGCGGTAGATTTCGCGCAGCTTGAGCATCATGATCACGTTGTCGAGGTCTTTGGGCTTGCGGAAGAGGTCGGCCAGCGCCTTGGCGTAAAGCTGCTCCATATCGTTGCGCACGGCTTTGGCGCGGGTCGCGTGGGTGCTGGCCACGCCAGGGTGGTCACTCAGGCGCTCAACAGCCAGCTTGATCTCCTCAGCGCCGGTAACCAGGCGCGCGGCCATGTCGCGCAGGTAGGGATTCGGCTCGACTTCCAGAATGTCCATCTCATTGATGGTGAACCACGTGTCGTCCAGAATGTCGTCCACCGCGCGCGAGAGCTTGTACAGGTCTTCGCGGTCAATGGGCGTGACAAAGGTGCGGTTTAGCTCGTCCACCAACATGCGCAGCAGCTCGTCGGCGTCTTTCTCAAGCTGGCGGACGCGCTGGGCGTTCTTCTTGCTGGGCTTCTCCATATAGTCAATCAATGCCACAGTCGCCTCAGTGCCCAGCGCGCACTGCTGGCGCAGCCGCTCGATGAAGTGGTCTGGCTTGCGGCTGAACCATCCCCGGAGGCGCTGCGGAATGCTCGTCAAGAGACGGATGATACGGTCAATCATGATCCGGTTTCCTCAGGAGGGTGATGTTGGTTAAATTCTCTTTACACGGTAAAATAATTTTAACGATTATTGTGGCTTTGCGCTAGGATGATTTTTCCGGCCAGACTCCCCCTGGGGCCTGGCCGCGCGCTCTGGAAGGACGCTTCATGCCCTCGCTGTCCATCGAAGCGGTGCTGCTGGTCCTCATCGCCCTGACCTTCGATTTCTTCAACGGACTGCACGATTCGTCGAACGTGGTGGCGACGGTTATCTCAACGCGCGCGCTCAGCCCGCGCCGCGCGTTGTGGATGGCAGCCATCGCCAACGGCATTGGGCCGCTCGTCTTCGGCGTGGCGGTGGCAACCACCATCGGCCACGAAGTGGTCGCCGAACGGGCGGTGACCATTCCCGTCGTCTATGCGGCTCTGCTGGCAGCGATCAGTTGGAACGTCTTCACGCTCAAGGTGGGCATCCCCTCCAGCACATCGCACGCCCTGATCGGCGGCATCATGGGCGCGGTGTGGGCGGGCTACGGCTTTGGGGCAGTAGAACTGGCCGGGCTGAGCAAAGTGCTGGCTGCGCTGTTCTTCTCGCCGATTCTGGGGATGCTGGCGGGGTACTGGATCATCAAGCTGTGCTTCTTCCTGGCGCGGGGAGCGACGCCGCACGTCAACGTCTGGTTCCAGCGCGGCCAGATCGTCACCGCAGCGACGCTGGCCATGTCGCACGGTTCCAACGACGCGCAGAAGACGATGGGCATCATCACCCTGGGGCTGGTGGCGACCGGCTCGCTCAGCCATTTCTACGTGCCGACCTGGGTGATCCTGGCCAGCGCCGGGGCCATCGCCCTCGGCACCTTGCTTGGCGGCTGGAGCCTGATCCGCACGCTGGGGGCCAGGTTCTACCGCGTGCGCCCGATTCACGGTTTCAGCGCGCAGACAGCCTCCAGCGCGGTGATCCTGGGCGCGGCGTTGCTGGGCGGCCCGGTGAGCACGACGCATGTCGTCAGTTCGGCCATCGTGGGGGCGGGCAGCGCCGAGCGCGTGCAGAAGGTGCGCTGGGGCGTGGTCAACAGCATCGTCGTCTCGTGGCTGCTGACCATCCCGGCGTCGGGCGCGGTCGGTGCCCTGATCTACGCGCTGATCCACTGGATGTTCTGACCCACCTGCCGCGCGGCCTGGACGACGAGGATGAAAGCCTCTGGAAGTCGCCGCCAGAGGTTTTCTGATCGAACTGCTGGCACTCAAGCGGATCCGAGCTGATCGAGGTCGAAGGAAACATCGTGTTCCCATTTTCGCTGGAAGCTGTCCTGCTCGTCCTGATCGCGCTCGTCTTTGGCTTTTACAACGGCCTGCACGATTCGTCGAACGTGGTGGCGACGGTCATCTCGACGCGCGCCATGCGTCCTCGCCTGGCGCTGTGGATGGCTGCGCTGGCCAACGGCGTCGGCCCACTGCTGTTCGGCGTGGCCGTGGCCGAGACCATCGGGCACGAGGTGGTGGCCGAGCGTGCCGTCACGTTGCCCGTCGTCTACGCGGCGCTGCTGGCCGCCATTCTCTGGAACGTGATCACGCTCAAGCTGGGCATCCCTTCCAGCACGTCGCACGCGCTGATCGGCGGCATGGTGGGGCCGGTGCTGGCCGGCTATGGCAGCGGAGCCATCCTGGTCAACGGCCTGCTCAAGGTGTTGCTGACTCTGTTCCTCTCGCCTATCCTGGGCATGATCGCCGGCTACTGGATCATCAAACTATGCTTCTTTCTGGCACGGGGAGCAACGCCGCGCGTCAATGTCTGGTTCCAACGCGGGCAGATCGTCACGGCGGCGACGCTGGCCCTGTCGCACGGCACCAATGACGCGCAGAAGACGATGGGCATCATCGCCCTGGGGTTGGTGGCGACCGGCCACATGACGACCTTTCACATTCCGCTGTGGGTGATCCTGGCCAGCGCCGCAGCGATGGGCGCGGGGACGCTCTTCGGCGGCTGGAGCCTCATCCGCACGCTGGGGGCGGGTTTCTACCGCCTGCGCCCCGTGCACGGCTTCAGCGCGCAGACAGCTTCCAGCGCGGTGATCCTGGGTGCGGCCTTGCTGGGCGGCCCGGTGAGCACGACGCACGTCGTCAGCTCGGCCATTGTGGGGGCGGGCAGCGCGGAGCGCGTGCAGAAGGTGCGCTGGGGCGTGGTCAACAGCATCGTCGTCTCGTGGTTCCTGACCATCCCGGCGGCGGCGGCGCTCGGCGCGCTGCTCTACGTCATCATCCGCCCGCTTTTCTGATCTGCCGTTCTCTGGTTTACCTCACCCCCGCTCGGCGCTGACGCGCCTCGCCGCCCCCTCTCCATTCGAATGGAGAGGGGGCAAGCCGAGCGCAGCGAGGCTGGGGGTGAGGCCAAAACTCCCGCGCCAAGCGATTCGCTGACAACCCTTGCCCGCTCCTCCCTGCCGAACAGATATTCGCCCGTTGCGCGCGAATCCCCTATACTGACGGGGGAGGGTGGCAAATGCGCGCACCCTGCCTGTTCGGTGTGTGTACCAATGGGGGGAGTGTTCTCGCATGGATACCGATCTCCTGCTCGTATTTGTGATAGGACTGGTCGGGGTCAATCTCCTGTTCAGTATCTTCCTGGGCCTGGCCATCTATAGCACACGGCGTAACGCCCGTAGCGACCAGCAATTCTCCGAGTCTCTGGCCCGGCTCGCGGCAGAGATGCAGCGGGCCAACACCGATTCCCGCTCGCTGTTCCAGCAGTTCGGCGGGCTGACCCACGCCACCGAGCAACTGCTGAGTGGCAACGAATCGCTGATTGCCGGAGTCGGCGAGCTAAAAGCTACCACCGCGCAGATGGTCGAGATACGCCAGCATCTCTCCGATCTCCAACAGTTGCTGCAATCTCCGCAACTGCGCGGGGGATTCGGGGAATTCGTGCTGGAAAAGTTGTTGGAGTTGCTGCCACAAGACTGCTATAAGACTCAGTACCGCTTCCCTAATGGCTACCGGGTAGATGCAATCATTGAGCTTGAAAAGAACCACCTGATACCCATCGATTCAAAGTTTCCGCGCGACAACTTCCAGCGGTTTGTCAGCGCACTGGACGAAGTCGAGCGCCAGCGTTACCTGCGGCAGTTCGCTGGAGATGTGCGCAGGCACATTGATGATATTGCCGCCAAATACATTGCGCCGGCTCAGGGGACGCTGGATTTCGCCTTTATGTTCGTCCCCAGCGAAGCCATCTATTATGAGATCGTGACCAATACGCTGGCGGTCGTGGACGGCAGAGACTTGATCACCTATGCGTTGGAGCGGCACGTGTTCCCGGTCAGCCCGAACACGCTGTTTCCCTACCTGCTCACTGTCTCGCGCGGCCTGAATTATCTGCGCTCGACCGACGAGGTACGCCATGCGCTGGCAGAGATGGCCCAACTCAGGCAAATGCTGGACAGGCAGGCCGAGCTATGGAAACGGGCGCGCGAACAGATCACGCGCGGCCTGAACAACCTCGACGCCGTGCAAAGGTGGCTCGAAAGGCTCCAGACTCGAGTCACCCAGCTTAGCCTGCCTAACAGGGAAGCGGACGAGGAACTATCTGGAGTGGAACTGACAGAACAATGACCCCAAAGCCACACATCCTGCTCAAGCTACTCATCGCCCTGGGGATTGCCGCGCTTGTCCTGGCTGCGTGCGGCGGGAGCGACCCGTCGTACAGGCCGGTCGCCGGTGAAACCCTGCTCAGCGAGACCTTCGACGCGCCGGGCAGTTGGGAAGAAGGGGCCTACCCCCCCGAAGCGGCAGACCCGGCCTCGCGCCTGGCCATCACCGGCGGGCGCTACGAGATCGCCCATCGCGCCGAGCGCGCCGCATCATTCACCTGGGGCGCGGGCGGCGCTGGCTACGAAGATGTGATCGTGGAGGTGCGGACGGAACAACTCAGCACGGGCAAAGACAACCTCTACGGCGTGCTGTGCCGCCTGGCCCAGGACGACGCCGGCGATTGGAGCGGCTACGCCTTGCTGATCAGCGGAGACGGGCACTACGGCATTGCCGACCTGTCGCGCGGCAGCCTGGACTTCCTGCTGGACTGGCACCAGTCCGGCGCGATCAGGCAGGGGCAGGCTGCCAACACGATCCGTGCCGTGTGCGCGCAGAACTACCTGGCCGTGTACGCCAACGGCGAGTTCCTGGGCGAGGTGAAGGACAACCTTTATCGCCGAGCCGGGCAGGTCGGGTTGATCGCCGGGGCGAGCGAGGGTGCGGCGGTGCGCGTCGCCTTCGACGATCTGACCGTCTTCGCCGCGACGCTGAGCGACTGAGCACCCCGGTCAGACTTCCGAAGTTTTGGAAACTTCGGAAGTCTCTTTCCGAGCAATGCTCCTCCCCCTGGCCCGTTTCCCGGCAAAGCTAAGGGAAGGACATCCAGCGATCAAAATCCCCCTAGCTCCGCTGGAGAGGGGGATTGAGAGGAAAAGGCGGCTTAGCTTAATGCCTATGGGTTATTGCTCCTCGCTAGTGGCCTGGCGCGTGTGCCCTTGCAGCGGTTGCAGCAGGTTGGTGAACTCCGCCGGCACGACGATCTTGGTGGCCGGGCTGGCCCCCAACTGCTTGAGCGCGTCCAGGTATTCCAGGCTCATGGTCTTGCTGTCCACACCCCTGGCTACCTGATAAATCTTGCTCAAGCCCTCGGAGAAGCCTTCGGCCCGCAGGATGCGCGCCTGGCGTTGACCCTCGGCCTCGAGGATTTCGGCCTGGCGCTGACCTTCCGCCTGCAGGACGCGCGCCTGCTTCTCGCCTTCGGCCACCTTGATCGCGGCTTCGCGCTTGCCGTCGGCCTCGGTGACGAGGGCGCGGCGTTGGCGCTCAGCAGACATCTGGCGGCTCATGGCGTCCTGAATCTCGCGCGGCGGGATGATCTCGCGAATCTCAACGGCAGTGACCTTGATCCCCCAGCGGTTGGTGACCTCATCGAGCTTGACCTGCAGCAACTCGTTGAGTTGATCGCGGCGGGCCAACACATCGTCCAGGATCATGTCGCCGACCAGCGCGCGCAGCGTGGTGATGGCGATGCCCCGCGCTGCCCCGCGAAAGTCCTCGACTTCGAGCACGCTGGCCGTCGCATTGATTACCTTCATGTACACCAGGAAGTCAATCGAGAGCGGCGCATTGTCTTTGGTGATGCATGTCTGTGGCTCTACGTCGAAGAAGATCTCGCGCAGGTCCACCCGCACCCCCTGGTCAACGAAGGGAATGAGCACCACCAGCCCCGGCCCGCGCGACCCCAGCGCGCGCCCCAGGCGGAAGACCACCAGCCGCTGGTATTCGCGGACAATGCGCAGAGCTACCGAAGCCAGCATGAAGAGCAGCGCCAGCAGGACGATGAGAAAGAGGAACGTTCCAGTTTCCATGAGCAGACTCCTTGTCTTCCTGTCTTCTTACTTTCGCGTACTTTGCCAAAACGCTGTGGGGTGGCAGGGGAATGGCGGCGGCGTCACAGCGGTTAACGACCGGGGCGAGCGAAGGCGTCTTCTTCGAGCGGCTCAACGATCAGCGTCAGACCGTCCAGGCCAACCACGCGCACGGTCTGGCCTTCAGCTACCTCGACGCCGCTCTCCGTCCGGGCAAACCAGCCCTGGCCCTCAAACCAGACCCGTCCGGTGGGGCGCAACGCCTGGCGCACGCTGGCGATCTGCCCGATGTAGTGCTCATAGCCGGTGAGGGGCGGCGCTCGGCGCGAACGGGCCACTTTGCCCATGACCACGAGCACAAAACCGGCCATCGCCAGAGTGGTGGTTCCCACCAGCCGGGTATCCACGTGCATGTCCGGCAGGGCGGGCGAGCCAGGCCGGATCGGGCGAAAGAGGATCAGCCCGCCCAGCAGGAAGGCCACCACTGCCCCAATCCCCAGGACGCCGGTGCCATCTGTGTTCAATTCGGCGATGAACAGCACCACGGCCAGCACCACCAGGGCCACGCCCGCCCAGTTGGTTGGCAGGTTGCCCAGGGCGAGGAAAGCGAGGATGAGCGCGATGACGCCGGTGATGCCCGGAATCAGCGCGCCGGGGTTGTATAGCTCGGCAATGATGCCGATGATGCCCACCGTCAGCAGGATGTAAGCGAGGTTGGGATCAGTCAGCAGGTGCATGAAGCGCTCGGCCAGGTTCATGGACACTTCGCGGCGCGGGGCGCTGGCCAGGTCGAGCACCACCTCGCCTTCTGCCGTTTGGATGGTCCAGCCGTCTATCTGCGCCAGCAGGTCGTCAAGGTTGCGCGCCACCACGTCAATGACGTTCAGTTGCAGCGCCTCCGTCTCGGTGATTGACACGCTCTCGCGCACGGCGCGCTCGGCCCATTCAGCGTTGCGCCCGCGTTGCTCGGCCAGGGTGCGGATGGTCGCGGCGGCGTCGTTGACCACTTTGGAGTTCATCACCTCGTCCATGTCGCCCCCCAGGCCGACCGGGTGAGCGGCCCCCGTGTTGGTGCTGGGCGTCATGGCTGCCACGTGACCGGCGACCAGCAGGAACAGCCCCGCCGACGCCGCCCGCGCGCCCGCCGGCGTGACGTAGACGGCGACGGGCACCGGCGAGGCCAGCATGTCCTGGATCATCTCGCGCATCGAGCTATCCAGGCCGCCGGGCGTATCCAGCTTGAGGACGACCAACTGCGCCCCGCGCGCTTTGGCGTCGTCGAGCACGCGGTCGAGGTACTGGGCCGTCAGCGGGTTGATGACGCCGCGAATTTCGGCAACATGCACCGCGCCGGGCCGATCCTGAGCGTGGGCCGTCGCCGCCAGGCCCAGCCCCAACAGGCTGATGAGGCAAATGGCGAGAAGACGGGACATTCGGGTGTGGGCCATCGGGTTCCGTCTCTGTGCAACGGAGCAGGATGCAAGATGTGCGGCTGCGGCGAACGTATCGTTGACAATGCGACCGCGATCACTTGTTGGTTAATATTATCGCGGAATCGCGGGTAATTTGCCAAACGCGGAGGTGCATCTCTCAGGACTACGGTGAGTCTGATGTGCATGGGGAGGTGCTGCTCTGCTGCGCCCGGTGTAGGGGCGTATCGCATACGCCCCCATATGCGTCACCTTAAGCCTGGCTGTGCGGGCCTCACCCTCTCAATCCCCCTCTCCAGCAGAGTCAGAGAGGGGGACTTTGACCGCTGGTTGGGGCGTTTTCCCCCTCCCTGGCTTGGCCGGGGAGGGGGCCAGGGGGAGGGGCATTCTGCCCATACCACGCACCCGGAAACCTTACCTTGACGCGCATGGGGCGTATTGCAATACGCCCCTACGGGTACGGGCGCTCCGACGCCAGACTTCCGAAGTTTCCAGACTTCCGAAGTTTTGGAAACTTCGGAAGTCTCTTTTTCCGCGCAATGCCCCCGCGCTAGAACCCCGCCAGCTCGCTCAGGTCGGCGCGGCCCTCGGCCAGCCGGGCGACCGCTTGTAGCAGCCCCAG
>CAYNHD010000179.1:0-8173 GCA_964396775.1 uncultured Thermoflexus sp.
CTAGGATTTCGTGCTAACCGGTGCGCGCTGTCACAAGCAGGTTACCATCCGCGGCCTGGCAGCAGCCTCCGGTGATGACAAGAGCTTTACTCAATAGTGCCAACCCTTGTTGCCACCTATGGGGGTTCCATGCAGTTGAACCTACCACAAAGCCTCCGCCTGGGACGCACGCTCGACGCTCTCCTGCCACTTTTTGCTGTACTGCTCGCCCTGTTCATCGGCGGTTTGATGATCCTGCTGATGGAGGCCAACCCTCTGGACGCCTACCAGGCGCTGTGGGATGGCGCGTTCGGCACCAAGAACGCTGTCGCCGATACGCTGGTCAAGGCCACGCCGCTGCTGCTGGTGGGCATTGGCATTTGCATCAGCTTTCGCGGCGGCGTGATCAACATCGGCGGCGAAGGGCAGATGATCGCCGGTGGGCTGGCTGCCGTGGCTATCGGCCTGAAATACAAGGAGGCTGACCCGACGACGGTGATCATCGCCTGCCTGGTGGGGAGCTTCATCGCGGGCGCGCTGTGGGGCGGCATTGCCGGGGTGCTCAAGGCTTATTTCAACGTCAATGAAATCCTGAGCACGATCATGCTCAACCAGATCGCCACCTTCAGCATGATGTACCTGGTGCGCAGCGAGTTCATTGACCCGCGCCAGAAATACGCCGCCGCGCCCATCCCCGAAACGGAGCGCCTGCCGCGCAGCCTCGACCTGCCGCGCATCGGCGGGACGCTTGATGACCTCTACGATTTCCTGGGCCTCTCCGCCGCAGACGCGAACCAGTGGGGGACGACCCTGCTGCACAACGGCATCGTCATCGCGTTCGTGCTGGCCATCCTGGTCTATGTCCTGCTGTGGCGGACGACGATTGGCTATCGCATCCGGGCGGTGGGCAAGAACCCGCGCGCCTCGCGCTACGCTGGCATCAAGGTCAAGCGTTACGTGGTGCTGTCGCTGGTGCTCAGCGGCGGGTTCGCCGGGCTGGCTGGAGGCATCCAACTGCTGGGTGTGCGCCATCGCATGAACGCCGAAGGCGGGGCCATCGCCTTCACCGGCAACGCGGGCTTCAACGGCATCGTCGCTGCGCTGTTCGGCGGGCTGCACCCGCTGGGCACCATTCCCGCGTCCATCCTGTTTGGCGCGCTGCTGGTCGGCGGCAACAAGCTACAACGCTCGGTACAGGTGCCGTCGGCGCTGATCACGGCGTTGATCGGCCTGGTGATCGTCTTCGTCGTCGCCAGCGATATATTCGTCCGCCGCCGCTCGCGCCGCCGGGTGGCAGTGGCTGCCTCCGAAGTATCTGCCGAAACAGCAGAGGTGAGAGCCAGTCCATGATTGACGATCTGATCACGGCAAGCGTTCTGGCGTCGGGCATCCGCCTGGCAACGCCGTACCTCTACGCCGCCATCGGCGAGACGTTCGGGCAGCGCAGCGGCGTGCTCAATCTGGGCGTGGAAGGCGTGATGCTGATGGGCGCTTTCACTTCGCTGTGGGCGGTCTACGAAGTCACACCGGCGGGGGCCACATCCTATTACGGCCCGGCGCTGCTGGCCGGCGTGCTGGTGGCGCTGCTGGTCGGGCTGGTCATGGGCCTGGCCACAGCGGTGATCAATGTGACTCTGCAAGCGCAGCAGGGCATCAGCGGCATCGGCATCTACCTGTTCGGGCTGGGCATGAGCGACCTGCTCTTCCAGAAGGTGTTTGGCGGCCAGGTCATCACCGTCAACGGCTTCCCTAAGGTGGACATCCCCATCCTGAGCGATCTCCCCGTGCTGGGCGATATTTTCTTCCGGCAGAATCTGCTCGTTTACCTGGCCTTTGCCCTGGTGCCGGTGACCTGGTTCGTGCTCAACAAGACCACGCTCGGCCTGAACATCCGCGCCGTCGGCCAGAACCCGGAAGCCGCCGACGCGATGGGCATCAGCGTGACGCGCGTGCGCTACTTCACCGTGACGCTGGGCGGGATGCTGGCCTCACTGGCGGGGGCTTCGCTGTCGATCAGCCTGGTCAACGTCTTCCAGCAGAACATGACCGCCGGGCAGGGCTTCATCGCTGTGGCGCTGGTCTATTTCGGGGCCTGGCGGGCGCGCGGGGTGATGTTCGGCGCGCTGCTCTTCAGCCTGGTCAACGCGCTGCAGCTTCAGGTGCGCACGAAGGGCATTGACGTGCCCGACGAGTACGCTTCGATGGCCCCGTACCTGCTGACGATCATCGCGCTGATCTTCGCCTCACGGCGCATTGACCAGCCGGCGGCGTTGACCAAGCCGTTCGAGCGCGGCGAATGACGAAGGTGCTAGACCTGACCTGTTCCCGGCAACTGCGCCGGGCCGGGTCAGTGAGAGATGCTTCGTGTCCGTCTTAGTGTTTCCAGGAGGATCGTATCCATGAAAAAGCTCGCTTTGCTCGTCTCTATTGTGCTCGTCGTCGCTGTGGCGGTGCCGGCCTTCTCGTCTGTGGCGCAGGCGCAGGACAAGCTGCGCGTGGCCGTCGTGATGCCCAGCACCAAGAGCGACCTGGCCTTCAGCCAGAGCATCATTGACGCGCTGCTCGCCATCCAGGAGGAGCGCGGCGAGGAGAACTTCGAGTTTGTCTTCTCGGAGAATATGTTCGTCGTCGAGGACGCAGCAACCGCGCTGCGCGACTACGCCACCGAAGGCTATGACCTGGTGATCGCGCACGGCTCGCAGTACGGCTCGTCGCTGTCCGACATCGCCCCCGACTTCCCCGACACAGCGTTCGCCTGGGGCACCACGGTAGACACCTTCCGCGACCAGGGCATCACCAACGTCTACGCCTACGAGGCCCGCTCCGAAGAGGGCGCCTTCGTCCAGGGCGTGATGGCGGCGCTGCTCAGCGAGAGCAAGGTCATCGGCATCGTCGGCCCCATCGAGACGGGCGACGCCAAGCTGTACGTGGACGGCTTCAAGGCGGGTGTGCTGTGGCAGGACCCGGAGATCGAGGTGCTGGTCAACTACATCCAGTCGTTCAGCGACCTGGCCCTGGCTGCGGCGGCTGCCGAGGCGATGCTGGCCGAGGGCGCGGATGTGCTCTCTGGCACGGCGCAGATGGTGCCCGGCGCGGTGAACAAGGCCAAAGAAGTCGGCGCGCTGTGGTTTGGCACGCAGTCCAACCAGACCTCGCTGGCCCCGGAGGTCGTGGTTTCCAGCCAGGTCTATGACTGGACGGTGGCGCTCAACCCGATCATCGAGGACGTGCTGGCCGGCGAGATCATGGGCGAAGCCTACGCGCTGACTCTGGAGAATGGCGGCCTGCTGATCGAGTTCAACGAGGACTTCGAGCTAGACGAGGACGTGAAAGCGGCCGGCGAAGAAGTGATGCAAGCCATCATTGATGGCGACATCAGCTTCGAGATTGACGAAGAGGGCGTGCTGACTGTCGTCGAGGCCGAGGAAGGATAGTAGGGACGCCCCAGGTAATGAGAGGGACGCCGCTCCAGTCGGGGCGGCGTCCACCTTGTCGCAGTTGTTGGCTGCCTCTGTTTTGCCGGCTTCAAAGAGTGATCCCTATGGGATCGTCCGCTATCCAAAATAGAACCACCACCTACGGCACATTCGTGCTTTCAGTGGTTCATTTTAATTATAGCATACCTATCAAGGGCCGGTTGATTCGCCTGGGTCAGTGGGTGCATCCCACGATGGGGGCGAAATGCTTGAACCGTAGAGACGCAGAGGACGCGGAGAAGAACTAACACCCTCTCCAACCTATCTTTTCTCTGCGCTCTCTGCGCCTCAGCGGTGATCTCTTGCCCCAGAAATGAGATATGCCTGGGTTAGTTTTCACGGGATTGTTGCCATGACCACCTTCACGAGCGAGCGCAAGCTGCTCCCTACCGGGCACGAGCGCATTGACCACATGGAGATGCGCGGCATTGTCAAGCAATTCCCCGGCGTGCTGGCTGTTGATCATGTGGATTTCGACGTGCGCGCGGGCGAAGTCCACGCCCTGCTGGGCGAGAACGGCGCTGGCAAAAGCACGCTGATGAAGATTCTTTACGGCCTGTACCAGCCCAATGAGGGCGAGATCTTCCTCAACGGCGAGCGCGTGGCCATCAAGTCGCCGTCGGACGCCATCGCGCGCGGCATCGGCATGATCCATCAGCACTTCATGCTCGTCCCCTCGCTGACGGTAGCCGAGAACGTCGCCCTAGGCCTCAAGTCCACGCGCGCGCCGCTGCTCGACCTGGATGTGGTCTCAGCGCGCATCAAGGAGCTGGTCAAGACCTATGGCCTCGACGTGGACCCGGATATGCCCGTCTGGCAGTTGGCGGTGGGCGAGCGGCAGCGCGTCGAGATTCTGAAGGCGCTCTACCGCGGCGCGGCGCTGCTCATCCTGGACGAGCCGACCGCCGTGCTCACCCCGCAGGAAGTGAACGACCTTTTCGAGACGCTGCGCCAGATGGTCAGCGACGGGCACGCCCTGATCTTCATTTCGCACAAGCTGCACGAGGTGCTGGCCATCAGCCAGCGCGTCACCGTGCTGCGCGACGGGCGCCTGGTCGGCTCGGTGCCCACCGCCGAAGCGACCAAAGCCAGCCTGGCCCGCATGATGGTCGGGCGCGAGGTGCTGCTCACCTACGAAGTCCGGGCACAGCAGGCCGGTGAACCCCGCCTGAAGCTGGAAGGCGTGCGCGCCGCCAGCGATCGCGGCACCGAGGCCCTGCGCGGCATCAACCTGGAAGTGCGCGCCGGCGAAATTCTGGGGCTGGCTGGCGTCTCTGGCAACGGGCAGCGCGAACTGGCCGAGGTCATCTTTGGGCTGCGCCTGGCTACCGCCGGCCAGGTGGTGCTCGGTGGGCAGAACGTGACCGGCAAATCGCCGTGCGATCTGAACAAGCTCGGTATGTCTTACATCCCCGAAGAACGTATGGCCGACGGCGTGATCGAGGACTTCACTGTGGCCGAAAACCTGATGCTCCAGGAGCACGGGCAGCGGCCCTATTCGTACAACATTTTCATGAACCCACGCGCCATCGCCCATCGCTGCGCCGAACTGATCCGCAGCTTCAATATCCGCACCCCTACCCAGGAGACACCGATCAAGAGTCTCTCCGGCGGCAACATTCAGAAGCTGGTGCTGGCCCGCGAACTGGCCCGCGAGCCGTCCGTGCTCATTGCCGCCCAGCCGACGCGCGGCGTGGACATCGGCGCGACGGAGTACATCCACCAGCGCCTGCTCGAACAGCGCGCCAAAGGCACGGCGACCCTCCTCATCTCCGAAGACCTCGACGAAATCCTGGCCCTGGCCGACCGCATCGCCGTGATCTACGAAGGCGAGATCGTCGGCGTGATAGACCGGGCAGAGGCCAGCGTAGAGACGCTGGGCCTGATGATGGCCGGCGTGCACCGCCAGGCAGTCGCCGGCTGAGCGAGAAGACCACCTGGCCCGCACCGTCTACTGCTCCTCGCGGCGCAGCCGCCGCAAGAACTCGACGCTTTGCAGGCGCTGTTCCAGCACGTAAGTCAGGTAGGCCAGCATCAGCCGTTCTAGCTCCAGGTGCAGCGCCGCGCCGATATTCACCACCTGCACCGCCTCCCAGGGCCGCGTTTGCAGGTAACGCAGCACCTTGAGCGCGGGTAGGCTGATCGGCAGGCCGCGATCCAGCCCCACATGGTGGGCAGGGCAGATCACGCCGCCGTCTGCCGGGCTGAAGAACTGGTCCTGCGGCTGCACGTCTTCCTGGCCGATGGTGCACTGGTGCAGCGACGGGGCGAACCCGGCCAGCCCTAAGAGGCCCAGTTCAAAGGTGCGGGCGACGGTGCGCGGGTCGGCATTGGTGCACAGCCGCTCCAGGCCGCGCACCAGCAGGTCGAACTCGGCGCGGCTTGCGTCCTGCTCGCCCGTGAAGCGGTCAATCAGTTCCACGAAGTGGCTGGCGTAGGTGCTGCGCACCAGGTCCTCGCGCAGGGCCAGGAACGGCTCGCGCGTCTCCGCCTCGCGGACGAGGTACCACTCCCGCCCGCGCGCAAGCTGCATGTCCACCAGCGCGTAGAGTTCCAGGTGCCCGGCCTTGCGCGCGATGGGCTTGCGCGCGCCCTTAGCCAGCGCGCGCAGCTTGCCGTGCCCTGCCGTCAGCAGGACGAGCAGGCGATCCGCCTCCCCGTAGTCCTGGCGGCGCAGGATCACGGCATCGGTGCGGAGGGTACGCTCACGATCCGGCACGCTGTCCCTCGGCCAGCTTCTGGGGGCCGAAGCCCTGCGGCAGCAGGTCGCCCAGCGGCCCCTCCCAAACCACCCTCCCTTGCGCGTCGGCGACGACGACCGTCAACGCCGGGGCAAACTCGTAGAGCACCTGGCGGCAGATGCCGCACGGCGCGGCCCCGTTGCTGGTCACGACGGCGATGGCGCGCCAGGCGCGCTCGCCCTCGCTCACTGCCTTGAAGGCAGCCGTGCGCTCGGCGCAGACTGTCGCCCCGTAGGAAGCGATCTCGATGTTGCAGCCGCTGTACACCGCGCCGGACGCGGTCAGCAGCGCCGCGCCGACCGCGTAGCCCGAATAGGGGCTGTAGGCGCGCTGACGGGCGGTCATCGCCGCGTCAATCAGGCGGCGGCGCAGGTCGTTGGTCAACACAAAAGCGGTCTGTTCAGCCATTGGGAGCATCACATCTTTCTATCACCCGACCCATGAAGGATCGCCCAGTATAGCAGAGAACGCTCCCCCGTGCCGGGGGCCGATTCGCGGGTGCGTGCAAAGGTTGTCGGGATTCGCGGGACGCGACGGCGTTGACCTCACCCCCAGCCTCGCTGCGCTCGGCCTGCCCCCTCTCCGCCGGCGGAGAGGGGGCGGCGAGGCGCATTAGCGCCGAGCGGGGGTGAGGTACACCAGGGCGCGGCGGGGTAGCGTCCCTACCTGGCAGGTTTTGCACCCCCCTCGTGGAGTGGGAGATCGGCCTCGAAGTTTGTATAACCACACTATTGTCAGCCAGCAAGCCGGGCGAAAGCTGGGCAAAAGGCTGACCGGCTCGCTGCATCATGGGGGTTTCTGGTGGTAGTAAAAACAAGAGAAGCCGCGTGTTGAGGGAGATCGAACGAGGAGATGGGACGATGATCGCAGCCAAACACCGCAGACAGGCCTGGAAAGCGGCCATGCTCCTGATCGCCGTGCTGCTGAGCCTCTCACCTGTGGCCGGCCCTGGGGTCGCGCAAGAGGTGGAGGAAGACGGGTTCGAGGTCGGCGCGGACCTGACCATCGCCGCCCTGCTCGAACGAGAGATCGAAGGCAGTGAGATTACCTTTGAGCAGCAGCTTGCCGACGGCCCCAGCTATGCCCAGCACATCGTCAGCTACATTTCTGAGGGCAACAAAATCTACGGGCTGCTGACGATCCCCTTTGGCGACGTGCCGGCGGGCGGCTTCGAGGCCATTGTCTTCAATCACGGCTTCATCCCGCCCGCCAGCTACCGGACGACGGAGCGCTACGTCGCCTATGTCCACACGCTGGCCAGTCATGGTTTTGTGGTCTTCAAGATAGACATGCGCGGGCACGGCAACTCGGAAGGCGAGCCGATCGGAACATACTACTCGCCCGCCTACACCATTGACGCCATCGCCGCGCTCAAGAGCCTGCAGACGCTTGATTTTGTCGATCCCCAGGGGATCGGTATGTGGGGGCACAGCATGTCCGGCAACCTCGTCCTGCGGGCGATGCTGATCGAGCCGGACATCCAGGCGGGGGTGATCTGGGCAGGCGCGGTCTACAGCTACGATGATTTCGTCAAGTATCGCATCTCCGATCCCTCCTCCAGCGGGGTGATCACCGAGGAGTCTCCCAGCAGAAGGAGGGGGCGCGAGCTGCGCGCAGCCTACGGCCAGCCCAACAGCGAGGTGCCCTATTGGCGAGCCGTGTCGCTCACTGAGCACATCGCGCTTCTGCAAAGGCCCTTGCAGATTCATCACGCCGTCAATGATCCTGTCGTCAATATCGGCTATTCGCGCGACCTGGCCCAGGTTCTCGCCGAACACAACAAGCTGTACGAGTTCTATGAGTACGAGGGCGGCGGGCACGACATTGACTCGCCGTACTTTGAACAGGCGATGGAGCGCACCATTGCCTTCTTTCAGAAGCATCTGTAGGGCAGCAGGCCCCCTGGGGCTGCCTTTCAGGGGCCGTTTGAAAAGGCCTGCAACCCCACCCTAAATCCCTCCCCGCCTGCGGGGAGGG